>NZ_JAAGPP010000019.1:0-87703 GCF_017104975.1 Burkholderia sp. Ac-20344 | reverse complement strand
TGGCCGATCGGATCGCGGGCGCGGGGCCCGACACGCAGCCGACGCTGGCCGTGCGCGAAGCGCACCCGCGCACGCACGTATGGGTGTCGCAGCACGCGGTGCCGCTGCTGCTCGCCACGCTCGTGTGCGCGCTGGCGACGCTCGCGGCGAGCGCGCTGCTGCGCGTGTTCGACCTGTCGAACGTCGTGATGCTGTTCCTGATGACCGTCGTGCTGATCGCGCTGCGGCTCGGCCGGCTGGCCGGCGCGTGGGCCGCGTTCGTGTGCGTCGGCTGCTTCGACTTCTTCTTCGTCGAGCCGAGGTTGTCGTTCGCGGTGTCCGATACGCAGTACGTGTTCACGTTCGCGCTGATGCTGGCCGTCGCGCTCGCGATCGGCCAGCTCGCGGCGCGCCTGCGCGCGGAGGCTCGGGCCGCGCGCGCGAACGAGAAGCGCTCGGCCGCGCTCGCACGCGTTGCGCATGACCTGTCGGCCGCGATCGAGACCGAGCAGATCGCGTCGATCTGCACTGGCACGATCGCGCCGCTGCTCGGCGTGCGCGTCGCGCTGGTACTGCCCGATGCGGACGACCATCTGGCGCCCGCGCAGCACGCACGGTTCGTCGACACACCGATTGCTCACTGGGTCTACGAGAACGCCCGCGCTGCCGGGTGCGGGCTGCCGCCGTTCGAGCGCGCGGCCGCGCAGTACCTGCCGCTGAAGGCGCCGATGCGCGTGCGCGGCGTGCTCGTGCTGTTCGGCGACGCGCAGCCGGTCCCCACGGACCCCGACGATCGCCGCCTGATCGACGCGCTGTGCTCGTCGATCGCGATGGCGCTCGAACGCGTGCACTACGTGGGCGTCGCGCAGCACACGCTCGTCCGGATCGAAGGCGAGCGGCTGCGCAACGCGCTGCTCGCCGCGGTGTCGCACGACCTGAAGACGCCGCTGACCGCGATCCGCGGGCTCGCCGAGACGCTGGAGCGACCCGAGCGGCTGGCCGACGGGCAGCCGGCCGCGCTCGCGCACGGCATCCGCAACCAGGCCGAGGCGCTGCACGGGCTCGTCGTGAACCTGCTCGATCTCGCGCGTATGCAGAGCGAGGGCGTGCGGCTGAATCGCGAGTGGCACATGCTCGACGAGATCGTCGGCAGCGCGCTCGCGCATTCGGCCGGCATGCTGGCCGGCCGCGACGTGAGCGCCGACCTGCCTGCCGACCTGCCGCTGATCGACGTCGACGCACTGCTGATCGAGCGCGTGCTGATGAACCTGCTCGACAACGCGGCGAAGTACGCGGGCGCGGATGCGGCCGTGGCGGTGCGGGCCCGCGTGTTCGGCGAAACGCTGTACGTATTCGTCGAGGACGACGGGCCCGGCTTCATCGCGCGCAACACCGAGCCGCTGTTCGAGCCGTTCGAGCGAGAACGCAAGGAATCGTCGATCAGCGGCGTGGGGCTCGGGCTCGCGCTGTGCCGCAGCATCGTCAACGCGCACGGCGGCTCGATCCGCGCGGTGCCGCTCGATCCGCACGGCGCGCGGTTCGAGATTCGCCTGCCACTGGGCGCGCCGCCCGACATCGAACACGAGAGCCGGACATGATCAGATCGCGCGTACTCATCGTCGAGGACGAAGCGGACATCCGCCGTTTCGTGCGGATGGCGCTGGAACAGGAGGGGCTCGACACCTGGGAGGCGTCGACGGCCCGCGAGGCGCGGATGTATGCGTCGAGCAGCAAGCCCGATCTCGTGATCGTCGATCTCGGGCTGCCGGACGACGACGGCAAGACCTTCATCCGCGCGCTGCGCGAGTGGTCGACGGTGCCGGTGATCGTGCTGTCGGCGCGCCAGCAGGAAGTGGAGAAGGTCGCGGCGCTCGACGCGGGCGCGGACGATTACCTGCCGAAGCCGTTCGGCGTGCCCGAACTGCTCGCGCGGGCGCGGGCGCAGTTGCGGCGCGCGGCGTTCGTGTCGGCCGACGGGCAATCGTCGTCGATCGTGCGGTTCGGCGACGTGACCGTCGATCTCGGCAAGCACGAAGTCGCGCGCGGCGGCGAGCCGGTCCATCTGACGCGCCTCGAATTCCGGCTGCTCGCCGCGCTGATTCGCGCGCGCGGCGGCGTGATCGCTGCGCGGCAATTGCTGGCGGAGGTCTGGGGCATCCACGACGCGGACCGTGCGCATTACGTGCGCGTGTACATGACGAACCTGCGGCAGAAGCTCGAACCGGTGCCCGCCCGCCCGCGGCACCTGCTGACGGAGCTGCAGTTCGGCTACCGGCTGGTCGGTCTGGAAACGGTCGGCATGGCGGACGGGCCGCGCGGTGTGGCATCGACAGGTCTAGACAACTGAAATTCCGCTCCCGGCCGGGCACCGGCGCGTGGAGAAAGCTGTTGTTTAGCGCGGTGTAATTTTCAATTAATTGAAATATAAGGAAATTTTCGACGCACGATCCTATTCCGCCGACAATTAGAGATAAACACGGATTGCTGGCGCACCTTCTGAAAAGGCAAAGTTGTATGTACAACTTGGAGTGTCGTCGGAAGGGCGATCCCCGGGTTGGAAGGGTTCACGGCGGCGCCGCCCGACGGGACCCCTGCCCAGTTCGCCTCTGACAGGAACGCCATGAAGAAACTCGCGCTCAGTATTGCCCTCGCCTGCATCGCGGTCGGTGCCCACGCCAAGGATGGGTCGACGATCCGGTTCGGCGTCGACGCCAGCTATCCGCCGTTCGAATCGAAGGACGCAAGCGGCAAGGTCGTCGGCTTCGACGTCGATCTCGGCAACGAGATCTGCGCCCGCCTGAAGGCGAAATGCGTGTGGATCGAGAACGACTTCGACGGGATGATCCCCGCGCTGAAGGCGAAGAAGTTCGACGGCGTGCTGTCGTCGATGTCGATGACGCCGGCGCGTGCCGAGCAGATCGCGTTCTCCGACAAGCTGTTCAACACGCCGACCCGCCTCGTCGCGAAGAAGGGCACGAACCTGCAGCCGACGGCCGAATCGCTGAAGGGCAAATCGGTGGGCGTCGAGCAGGGCACCATCCAGGAAACCTATGCGAAGGCGTACTGGGCGCCGAAGGGCGTGCAGGTCGTGCCTTACCAGAACCAGGACGGCGTGTACCAGGACCTGATGTCGGGCCGCCTCGACGCGGCGCTGCAGGACGCGGTGCAGGCCGACATCGGCTTCCTGAAGACGCCGCGCGGCGCGAACTTCGAATTCGCCGGCAAGGACATCGACGATCCGAAGACGCTCGGCAACGGCGCCGGCATCGGGCTGCGCAAGGACGACGTCGACCTGAAGGCGAAGATCGACCACGCGATCGCCGACATCATCAAGGACGGCACGTACAAGAAGCTCGAGAAGAAGTACTTCGCGTTCGACGTCTACGGCGGCTGACCGTCCATGCGGCGCGCGTCGGTGGCGGCGCGCGCCGCGTCCGTGATGGGTGCAACCCGCCTCGCGTCATGCGTCCGACTTGATGAGCAGGTTGCATCAGGTCGTGCGCAGATATCGTTTGATGCGCGGCTAATGGCTATTGACAATCCAGCCACCTCGTTCTGGATCCCTCATATGATCTTCCAAGGATTTGGCCCGCTGCTGTGGGCCGGCACGGTCGAGACCGTGAAGCTCGCGGTGCTGTCGCTCGCCGCGTCGCTCGTGCTGGGCCTCATCGGCGCGAGCGCGAAACTGTCGACGAACCGCATGTTCAAGTCGATCGGCACCTTCTACACGACGCTGATCCGCGCGGTGCCGGACCTCGTGCTGATGCTGCTGCTGTTCTACGGGATCCAGATCCTGCTGAACGACTTCACCGACATGCTCGGCTGGGACCAGATCGACATCGACCCGTTCGTGGCTGGCGTCATCACGCTCGGCTTCATCTACGGCGCGTACTTCACCGAGACGTTCCGCGGCGCGTTCCTGTCGGTGCCGCGCGGCCAGCTCGAAGCCGGCTTCGCGTACGGGATGAGCGGCTGGCGCGTGTTCCACCGCATCCTGTTCCCGCAGATGATGCGCTTTGCGCTTCCCGGCATCGGCAACAACTGGCAGGTGCTCGTGAAGGCCACCGCGCTCGTGTCGATCATCGGCCTCGCCGATGTGGTGAAAGCATCGCAGGACGCGGGCAAGAGCACGCTCGATTTCTTCTTCTTCACGCTGGCCGCTGGCGCGATCTACCTCGCGATCACGACGGTGTCCAACGTCGTGCTGCATCACCTCGAGAAGCGTTATTCCGTGGGCGTCCGGAGGCTCGCACTGTGATCGAACTCGTCAGCCAGTACTGGCAAAGCTATCTCTACACCGACGGCTACCGCTTCAGCGGCCTCGCGATCACGCTGTGGCTGCTGGTCGTGTCGATCGCGCTGGGCTTCGCGCTCGCCGTGCCGCTCGCGATCGCGCGCGCGTCGTCGAACCGCTGGATCTCGGGCCCGGTGTGGCTCTATACGTACGTGTTCCGCGGCACGCCGCTCTACGTGCAGCTGCTGATGTGCTACACGGGCATCTACAGCCTGCAGGTCGTGCACAACCACGTGCTGCTCGACACGTTCTTCCGCAACGCGATGAACTGCACGCTGCTCGCGTTCGTGCTGAACGAATGCGCGTATGCGACGGAGATCTTCGCGGGTGCGATCAAGGCGACGTCGGCCGGCGAGATCGAGGCCGGCATGGCCTACGGGATGTCGCGCTTCAAGCTCTATACGCGGATCATCCTGCCTTCCGCGCTGCGCCGCTCGCTGCCGAGCTACAGCAACGAAGTGATCCTGATGCTGCACGCGACGACGCTCGCGTTCACCGCGACCGTGCCCGACATCCTGAAGGTCACGCGCGACGTCAATTCGGCGACGTACATGTCGTTCCAGGCTTACGGCATCGCCGCCGTGCTGTACGCCGCCGTCGTGTTCACGCTCATCTGGGCGTTCCGCAAGCTCGAGACGCGCTGGCTCGCGTACCTCTCGCCGCGCGGCCATTAACGCATTCGCAAGATTCGCAAGGAAGGACCCAGCATGTACAAGCTCACCGTTGACAACCTGCACAAGAAATTCGGCGACAACGAGGTGTTGAAGGGCGTGTCGATGAAGGCGAAGGCCGGCGACGTGATCAGCATCATCGGCTCGAGCGGCTCCGGCAAGAGCACGTTCCTGCGCTGCATCAACTTCCTCGAGCAGCCGTGCTCGGGGCAGATCACGATCGGCAGCGAGCCGATCCAGACCACGCGCGACCGCAACGGCTCGCTGCGCGTGGCCGACCAGAAGCAGCTTCAGCGGATGCGCACCAAGCTGTCGATGGTGTTCCAGCACTTCAACCTGTGGGCGCACATGACGGTGCTCGAGAACGTGATCGAAGCGCCGATGGCCGTGCTCGGCGTCAGCAAGGACGAAGCGATCGCGCGGGCGCGCAAGTACCTGGAGAAGGTCGGCCTCGCGCCGCGCGTCGAGGGCATGTATCCGGCGCACCTGTCGGGCGGCCAGCAGCAGCGTGTGGCCATTGCACGCGCGCTCGCGATGGAGCCGGAAGTGATGCTGTTCGACGAGCCGACGTCGGCGCTCGATCCGGAACTCGTCGGCGAGGTGCTGAAGGTGATGCAGAAGCTCGCGGAGGAAGGGCGTACGATGGTCGTCGTCACGCACGAGATGGGCTTCGCGCGCAACGTGTCGAATCACGTGATCTTCCTGCACCAGGGGAAGATCGAGGAGGAAGGGAATCCGCAGGAGATTCTCGTGAATCCGAAGAGCGAGCGGCTCGGGCAGTTCCTGTCGGGGCGGTTGAAGTAAGCGGGCAGCGTTGTGTGCCGCCCGTGACGCGTCGGTAACGTCACGGGCAGCGCGCGGGCGATGACGCATACGGCTTCGCGCCGCTGCACACTGGAACGCTAAATGCTTGTCACGCGTGATCCTTTCGATGAAGGAGCACCGCGATGAGCACACCCACCACCGCCTTTTCCCATGTGAAGCCGCAGGACACCACGTATCACGGTGAAGGCCTGCGCGACTTCTTCCTGTACCGCGATCTCGGTATCGCGGCCGCGACGAACGGCAAGGTCGTCGCGCAACTCGTCAGGGCGAACCATGCACCGGAGGTGGGCACCGGCTGGCACCGTCACGAGGCCGAGTTCCATATCGTGATCATGCTGAAGGGCTGGGCGCGCTTCATGTACGGCGAACGCGAGACGCTGGTGTCGGCAGGCGACTGCGTGCACCAGGCGCCGGGGATCGTCCACTACCTGTTCGACTATTCGCCGGACATGGAGTATCTGGAGATCGTCGGGCCCGCCGATTTCAAGTCGATCGACGTCGAAGGGCCGTGCGCCGTGCCGCCGCCGACGCCGTGGGGAGAGGCGGGGGCGTAGCTGCGCGGTTCCCCGACGCGCGCATCATGCGCACGCTTGCGACAAACCGCCTTCGGGCGGTTTTTTCGTTGCGCGTTCCGCGGAAGCTTCCGTGTGTTCCGCTCGCGCCTGCGATCCGCTTTCCCCATCGTCATATTCTTTCGAATTCCGAAGGGTTGAGAAGCTGAAGATCCGGAAAGAAAAGAAAGACATTCGTCAGCTTCGATGCGTCGGCAGCGCCGCGATGTCAAAGATCGTCAATTGCGGGAGGGCGCGGTGCACGGCCTGTCGACGACCGGCGTTGAGGAGGTACCAGCCGGATCACCGGTTGATTTATCCGGGAGAGTTTCATGAAGCGCATCGCGAAGATCCTGACGGCCACCGCAATGGCATGTGCCGTTCTCGCTCCGGCACTGGCCGAAGCGCATTTGCACCGTGTGTGCCACGTCGATCATCACCACCATCGCGTGTGCCGCTGGGTGCGGTAATCGCGACTTTTCCGGGGATACCCGGAACGCAGGCTTTATTCAGGCAAATCAGGAGAGGACCATGAAAAAGACGATGTTGATCGCCGCGCTGGTCGCCGGCATGGGTATGTCGATCGGTGCGTTCGCGCAGGTTCCGGCCAGCGCGCCGGCCGGCACGACCGGTCTGTGCAAGGACGGCTCGTTCTACTCGGGCGCGTCGAAGAAGGGCGCATGCGCAGGCCACAAGGGTGTGAAGACCTGGTACGGCGCATCGTCGGCGGCAGCAGCGAGCGCACCGGCCGCAGCGCCGGCTACGGCAGCCTCCGCTGCGCCTGCGTCCGGCACCGCGCCGGCGAAGAGCGCGGCTGCAACGACCGCAGCGACCGCGGCGGCAGCGCCGGGCGGCGGCGCGGGCAAGGTGTGGGCCAACGACAGCACGAAGGTCTATCACTGTTCGACCGACAAGTACTACGGGAAGACGAAGCACGGCAGCTACATGTCGGAAGCGGACGCGAAGGCGAAGGGCTACCACGCGTCGCACGGCAAGGCCTGCTCGTAACGCAGGCCGACGCGCGAGGCCGCTTCCTCGCGCGTCGTCCGCACGCTGCAGCCACTTACGCCCCGCCACCCCAGGCGGGGCGATTCATTTCCAGCACCGTCCGGCTTCAGTGGGCATGATCCGACTGCGTGTCGGTCGCCGCATCGGGCGCCGTTGCGCGGGCATCGAGCAGCGCGCGTAGCGTCACGTAATGCGTGCCGTTCGCGGTGCCGTCCGTATCCGCGGTGCGATCGTACGGTTCGTTGTCGTGGATCGTCGCGCGCACGATCGGATAGATCTGCGTTTCCCAGCGGTTACCGTTGAACACGCCGTAGTGACCTGCCCCCGTCTGCACGTGGTGCGTCTTCAGGTACGGCGGCAACCCCGAACACAGCTCCTGCGCGGCCACCGTCTGGCCCACGGCACAGATATCGTCCTTCTCGCCTTCGATCGTCAACAGCGCGGTGCGATGAATCGCCGCCGGCTCGACGAGCCGGTCGCCGACCGTCAGCTCGCCGCGTGCGAGCGCATATTGCTGGAACACCTTCTCGACCGTTTCCAGATAGAACTCCGCGGTGAGATCGGCCGTCGCGAAGTATTCGTCGTAGAAGTGCCGCAGCGTGTCGGCTTTCGCCGGGTCGCCTTTCGCGCGCTCGTAGTACAGATCGGCGAACGACGCTGCATGGCGATCGGGATTCATCGACATGAACGCGCCGACCTGCACGAAGCCCGGATACACGCACCGCTGCGCGCCGACGAAGCCCGCCGGCACGACGCTGATCAGGTGCCGCGCGAACCATTCGATCGGCTGGCTCGTCGCGAGCGCGTTGACCTTCGTCGGATTCACGCGGCAGTCGATCGGCCCCGCCATCAGCGTCAGGCTCGCGGGCTGCGCCGGATCGCCGCCGGCAGCCATCAGCGCGACTGCCGCGAGCGCGGCGACGGTCGGCTGGCAGATCGCGAGCACGTGCGCGTCCGGGCCGATCTGGTGGATGAAGTCGATCACGTGCGCGACGTATTCGTCGAAACCGAAGCGCCCGGCCGACAGCGGGATGTCGCGCGGGTTGTGCCAGTCGGTGATGTACACGTCGTGGTCGGCCAGCATCGTACGCACGGTGCCGCGCAACAGCGTCGCGAAATGCCCGGACATCGGCGCGACGATCAGCACGCGCGGCTGGCGCGCCACCGGCAGCGCCTTGCGGAAATGCAGCAGCGTGCCGAACGGTGTCGCCGCGGCGGCTTCCTCGACGATCGGCACCGTCTCGCCGTCGACGACGGCCGACGCGATGCCGAACGGCGGACGCCGATGCGAGAACGCGCAGCATTCGAGCAGTTCGCACAGCGCGTCGAACATGCGGCCGGTCGTCGTCGACGTGGCGGACGGCCACAGCGCCATCGTCGCGCGGGCGGCGGCGGCCCATGCGCGCGCCGGGCGCGTGCATTCGGCAGACCATTGATAGTACGGATAGGCAAGCAGATTCATGAGTGTTGCTCGTTGTGCTGCATTGCACGGAACGAGGCAAGCGATGTGCCAGCCTGCGGCTGGCACGCGCGTTGCACGCGGTTCGGGAACGCGGCGACGCAGGCCGCATGCGACAACCGGCAACGGCTCGCGATGCGTTGCCACGCCGGTCCGGCGTGCGGCACGTGCTGCGACAGCGTGCGGCGCTGCGCCAGTTCGGCGAATGCGCGGCACCGGCATGGTGCGGGTGACGCCACGTGGCGTCCGTTTTCGGTGCAGGGGCACGAACGGCTTTGGAAAGGGGGCGACATGGAAGTCATCGGACAGACGACGCTGACCATCAGCAGCCGCAATTACTCGTCGTGGTCGATGCGCGGCTGGCTGCTCGCGAAGCTGAGCGGTCTCACGTTCGAGACGGTCAGCGTGCCGATCGATGCCGCGTCGCGCGCGGAGTTGCTGCTGCTGTCGCCGTCGATTCTCGTGCCGTGCCTGACACACGACGGCAACACGGTATGGGACACGCTCGCGATCGCCGAATACCTGAACGAAATCCGGCCGCAGGCGCGGCTGCTGCCTGAAGACCGGAAGGCACGCGCGCATTGCCGGTCGATCTGCGGCGAGATGCATTCCGGTTTCAGCGCGTTGCGCTCCGCGTTGCCGATGAACCTGCGCGCGCATTTCCCCGGCTTCCGGATCTGGTCGCGCGCGCAGCACGACATCCAGCGGATCGTGACGATCTGGCGCGAATGCCTGGCCGCGTACGGCGGCCCCTGGCTGTTCGGCGCGGAGATCGGCATTGCCGACGCGATGTATGCGCCGGTCGTCACGCGTTTCCTGACCTACGACGTGAAACTGGAGCCCGATGTGGCCGAGTACTGCATGCAGGTGCTCGCCCATCCGTTCGTGGCGGAGTGGATCGATGCGGCGAAGGCGGAGCACGAAGACATCGACGAACTCGACATGGAGTTCTGACGCGCGGGGGCGCTCGGTGCTTTCAATTGCACGACACGTGCAAGCATGGAAATGAACTTTCCGGTGTGGCTACGCAGTCCGCAAACGTTTTACCTTGATCTCGATTCAAAACGAGGACGAATTCCCTAAAGGATGTGGAGCCCGATGACGTAAACGAGTCACGGGGACGACTCGTGATCGCATGCTTCCGACGTGCGACACGCAGTCCGCAATAAACAGCGCAGCAGGGGAATCGACTTGAATCGTCAGCAATCATGGACGCGTACAGCGGCGCCCGGGGAAATCATTTACTCCGAGGGTTTTGCGGGCGAGCCCGTCATCTTTCTGATCACCGACGGCAAGGTCGAGCTGTCCACGCGGTGCGACGACAAGCGCGTCGTCGTTGCGACGCTTGGTCGTGGCGAGTTCTTCGGTGAATCGGCCTTGCTCGCCGCCGAGCCGCGTGCCCACACCGCGAAGGCGCTTTCATTCTGTCAGCTGACGGTCGTGCCGGCCGGCACGCTCGACGAAGAAATCGAGCGTGTGTCGGCGCTGCTGCGTCATATCGTGCGGACGATGATCCGTCGCGTGAAGCGCAAGGACGACCAGCTCGCGACCTATACCCATGCCGACTTCATGCCGGGCGTGCTGTCATACGCGCATGTGCTGGCGCTGATGGCGGGCGCTGATGCGCGCGACGGCGGCGACGGGTGGGCGCGCCGGCCGATGCAGGCCCATGCGGCCGAAACCTCGGTGCCGCTCGCCGAAGTGATCCGCAAATGCCGCGCGATTGCCGGCCACTCGCGGCCGCACGTGCTCGCGATGCTGCGACGCATGGAGAAGCTCAATCTCGTCACGATCGAAGCCGCGCAGGCGGACCACGCCGGCGGGGCAACCGACTATGCGGCGTCGTCGGATGCGCGCCAGGTTGTCACGTTCGACGCCGCACGCGTGATCGATCGCGCGCAGCAGGTGGCCGATCACGATCTCGACCTGTCGATCAACAGCGAACTCGAGCTCATCGAGCTCGCCGATCTCGAATCGCTGATCGGCGTCGAGAAGACGATGCTGCTCAACAAGCTGTCGAACGGCGAGATTGCCGAAGAAGTATTCGCGTTCCGCAAATCGAAGGTGCTCAGCTACGTCGAGCAGAAGGGGGTTGCGTACTTCTCGCGCCGCAATGCGCGTCGCGGCGGCGACGTGCGCGCGCTGGAGGATCTCGTGTGGATCGACCAGCGCACGCTGTTCGACGTCATCAGCGCGTTCGATACCTACGATCTCGCGAAGCTGATCGCGAATCTCGACGATCGCGCGGTGGCCGACAAGCTGTTCTCCGTGATGACCGAGGCGCGGCGCAACGAGGTGTCGTGGGTGATGCGTCGCGAGCTCAAGCTCGATCCGGTCGAGATCGAGGACATCGAGCAGCGCGTGCTGGATGCCGTTCGCGCGGCGAAGGCGCCAGCGGCGGGCGCGGCGCCCGTCGCACCGGCATCGGATGCATGACAAGGAGGTACGCATGGATCTGTTGACCCTGGCCGGCGTGGTGCTGGGCGGCGCGGCAATCGTGTTCGGTTTCGCGCTGGAAGGCGGGCATTTCTCGATGCTGTTCCAGTTCGAGGCGCTCGTGATCGTGCTCGGCGGCACGCTCGGCGCGGTGATGATCCAGAACACCTGGGCGCGCTTTTTCGACGCAGTGAAACAGCTGCGGCTCGCGTTCGTGCGTGCCCGCGAAGTCGATCGCAAGAACCTGTCCGACCTGCTCGAATGGGGCGACCGCGCGAAGCTCGACGGGCTGCTCGCGTTCGAATCGATGGATGTGAGCGGCATCCATCCGTTCGCGCGCCGCGGGCTCGAACTGTTGGCGAACGGCGTGTCGACCGCCGTGCTCGAGGATGCGTTGCAGCGCGAACTCGATGCATACGAACGCAGCCGCCTCGCCGCCGCGCGCGTGTGGCAGCAGGCAGGCGGGTATGCGCCGACATTCGGCATTCTCGGGTCGGTGCTCGGGCTCGTGCAGGTGACGAGCCATATTCTCGAACCGGCGCAGCTCGGGCCGGGCATCGCGGTCGCGTTCATCGCGACGCTGTACGGGCTGGCGCTGGCGAACCTCGTGTTCCTGCCGCTTTACGGCAAGCTGCGCGCGCAGATCGACAGCGAGCTGCGGTTTCGCAAGCTGTATCTCGACGGCTTGCTGGCGATTTCGCGCAAGGAATCGCCGCATACCATCGAGACGCGCCTGACCGGCGACGTGCGCGGGCGCGCGGCCGAGTCGCTCGCGTGATGGACGTGTGTCGTACGACGAACCCGGGTTTCCAACCGCATGACTGCTCGAACTGACGGTGCATCCGCTGCCGATCGCGACGACGACGAACTCGATGGCGCGCAATCCGGCCGCTGGCTGATTTCGTACGCGGATCTCATCACGACGCTGATGGTGCTGTTTCTCGCGTTGTACGTGCTCCAGCTCGCGAAATACAACGCGCTCGACGCGCGGTACCAGACGCTCGCGCGGCATGCCGAAAACGCGGCGAGTGCATCCGCTTCCACCTCCGCTGCCGTGACGCCCGAACGCGCACCGCCGTGGCTCGCGTTGCTCGATTCGTTGAAGTCGAACGGCCGGATCTCGCTCGTGAAAGCGCCGCATGGCGTCGAGATCGGCATCGACGCGAAGATCCTGTTCAATGTCGGCGATGCGCGCTTGCTGCCCGATTCGTCGCCCGTGCTGAACCAGATCGCGCGGGCACTGAGCGATCACGCGACCGGCGACATTCTCGTCGAAGGGCATACCGACAGCGTGCCGATCGCGAACGCGAAATACGAATCGAACTGGGAGCTGTCGTCGGCGCGCGCGGGGAGCGTCGTGCGCTACCTGACCGAGCGCGGCGTCGCACCGCACCGGCTCGCGGCGATCGGGCGGGCCGATACGCAGCCGCTCGTCGCGGGGGACGATGCGGCCGCGCGGGCGCGGAATCGGCGGGTGACGATCTTCGTTGCGTACTGATTTTGATTCGCGCTGAATTTTCGTCGATCGCTGGCCTATAGGCGGCCGCCTATGCCCGCCTGACAACAACATAACGAATCTCGCATGATGAACATCTGAAATCAGCGATGCGGTTCTGCGCGTGCATGCCGATAACCCAAACTGGCTCAGACCGAGCGGTTATCGAGGGTTCCCCATGCATTTCTGGCGCAAGCTTTCCATACAGAACAAGCTGATTCTCAGCATGACGAGTTGCCTGCTCGTGTTCGTCGCGATCTCGAGCGGGCTCAGCATCCGCCTGATCGGCAACGCGGTGCGCGATCGCGTCGTCCGCGAAGAGCTGCCGACGGCCGTGAACGGCATCCGCGCCGACGTGCAGCGGCAGATGGCCGGGCCGATCGCCGCGTCGCGGATTCTCGCGCGCGACGCGTTCCTGCTGCAATGGGAAGCCGACGGCGAACCCGACGCCGGCACGCGCAACTGGATCCAGCTCGCGAAGAACGTGAAGGACGAGCAGAAGGCGGCGTCGGTGCAGTGGGTGTCCGTGAAGAGCGGCAACTACTACAACGAATTGGGCTTGCAGCGGAAGGTGACCGACAAGGATCAGTGGCTGACCGGCTTCCTGTCGTCCGGCAAGGCGTTCGACGTGAACATGGACCGCGAGGTGACGGTCGGCGGCTACATGATGTTCATCAACAGCCGCGTCGAGCTCGACGGCGTGCCGATCGGCGCGGCCAGCATGAGCCTGTCCGTCGATGCGCTTGCGAAGGGTATTGCTGCGTATCGGATCGGCGAGACCGGGTTCGCGTATCTCGTGCGTCCCGACGGCGCGATCATGATGCATCGCGATTCGTCGCTGATTGATGGCAAGCATTTCATGAAGGATCAGCAGGGGTTGCCGGGCGATGCGTCGTCGACGCTGTTGGGCGGCAAGCCGTATGCGTACCTGAGCTACAACGGCGACGGTGGGGCACGCTTCATCGCGACGTCGTTCATTCCGGAGTTGAATGCGTATGTCGTCGTCGAGGTGCCGCAGGCAGAACTGCTCGGGCCCGTGACGCGTGCGATTCGCAGCGCCGCGCTGGTTGCGGCGGTGGTGGGGCTGGGTGTCGCGCTGCTCGTGATCTGGCTGGTGGGCCGAGCGATCGCCGCGCCGATTCGTCGCGCGGCGACGCTGCTGTCGGAGATCGCCAGCGGCCAGGGCGACCTCACGCGCCGGATGACGGTCGAGAGCCAGGACGAGATCGGGCAGCTGTCGGATGCGTTCAACCGGTTCGTGTCGTCGCTTTCGGCGTTGGTGCACAGCATCCGCGCGGCTTCCTCGTCGATTGCGACCGGGTCAGCGCAGATTGCGACGGGGAATGCGGACCTCAGCGAACGCACCGAAGGACAGTCGAGCAACCTGGAGCGCACGGCTTCGTCGATGGAAGAGATCACGGCCGTGGTGCGGAACAACACCGAGACGGCGACGACTGCGGCGAAGATGATCAACGGTGCTTCCGATACGGCGGCGCGCGGCGGGCAGGTGGTGGGTGAAGTCGTGAGCACGATGCAGGAGATCAGCGACGCGTCGCAGCGGATCTCCGAGATCATCGTGATGATTGACAGTATTTCGTTCCAGACGAACATTCTGGCGCTGAATGCGGCGGTGGAAGCGGCGCGAGCTGGGGAGCAGGGGCGCGGGTTTGCGGTGGTGGCTTCGGAAGTGCGGAATCTGGCGCAGCGCAGCGCGCAGGCGGCGAAGGAGATCAAGACGCTGATCGAGCATAGCGCGGGGACGGTGAATACCGGGTCGCGGTTGGTGAGTGAGGCGGGGAAGGTGATGCGCGATGTCGTGTCGCAGGTGCAGGGTGTGAGCGCGATGATGAGCGAGATCGCTGAAGCGAGCCTGGAGCAGAGCGCCGGTATTGATCAGATCGGCGATGCGGTGCAGTCGCTCGATCAGATGACGCAGCAGAATGCGGCGCTGGTCGAGGAAAGCGCAGCGGCGGCGGAGAGTTTGAAGCAGCAGGCGGCGGAATTGACCCGGCTGGTGTCGGCTTTCAAGGTGGATGAGTAAAGTCCGCTTCGTGATTTAGAATAAGGCGTTTCTGAGGGACGGCTGCCGTGGATTCACGGCAGCCGTTTTTGCATGTTGGCGCGGGATTCTGTGGCGGTTATAAAAAATTTCGATGCAGCATATTTAGTGCGCCGCTTCGGATTTTCGAATCGATGCGGTTCGTACCTTGTCGCAACCGAAATCGACGAATCCCGGCCAAAAAAATCCCGGCATCACGAGAATATTTTTGATATTTAAATTAATCAACAAATTATTGGTGCGCAACACGGTTTCAAAAATACTGTAAAACCTTGTTTCTTTGAATAATTGCCCGTGCGGAAGGGCCATGGAATGGGTTCGGTAGTCCCCGCGTACCTGCCTCAGTTGTGCGGTATTTCCGGCCCGTGCGTACCGTCTGGTTCGTGTGGGATTTTTTATTATTCAACAATATAAGGAGAATCAAAGATTTTCAGGTTCGAACTTGTCTCATAGACATGTTCGTCCAATTGACGTACACATATCGCGCACATAATTCATCACAAGGAACCTGAGATGCGGCGATATTTGCTCAAGCAAGGCGACAAGTCCTCAAATGGAGGTGTCGTTACGGAGGGGATTCCAACCTGTACGCACCACGGGACGCCTCTAACGTTCGTTGGTGCGCAAGTCTTCTGCCACGGCTGCAAGACGGTCGGTCACATTGCACCCAAGGGGCCGCGTTGGCCTGACTCGATGCACGGCAAGGAACAGGCGCTAGACGGCGATATCTGCGTTTGTATGTGCGTTCCGTCGCCCGTCATGATTGCTTCACAGCACGATAGTTACCAAAGCTTCGAGCCGTACCAACTGGCGGATATGGCTTTGGCCGAGGGCGGTGCCTCATCGATGACGCACCAATATCGAGGTAACTACGATGAGCGGGTCCGCGTGCTCAACGAGTCCGGGCAACCGATACCCAGCATTCCATATCACATCAAGACCGCGACCGGAGCCGTTTACAAGGGGTTGACTGACGTATCCGGATACTGCCCGCGCGTGTACACGGATGACGTGTCGAAGCTCGATATCGCAATCGGTATGAAAGCCTTGGAACGGTGGGACGCATGAGCGATTTTGTTTACCAGACGCACACGAGCGACAAGACCGAATCGAAATATGACGTGCTCGGGCATGTAATGCCCGCGAAGGCGTTTTTCTTCGTGACTGTCGATGAGGTTGGCCCGGAGGGGTTTCTAGTTCGCCGCACCTATTCGAGCGTCAATGATCCGCGTTTGCCAAGAGAGCTAACGCCCTTGCAGCGGTTTCAGATTGTGTACCCCGAAATGTCAGGTCTTATGGCTCCGAATCAGCAAGGGCTGGCGCAGGCGGCGGAGCATGTATTAGAGCTCGATAAAAGAATTAAGGTTGAAACGCCTTTCGTATCTGCAAGTAGCAATTTTCCGGGCGGCGCCGAACGTTTCCATGGTTCGGAGAACCCGTCGAAATTGGTGTACATCGATATTGCGAAGGCGAAGCGTTCAGGGGCGATAATGGTAACGCCTGCGGAAATTGGTAGAAGTATTGACGAGTATGTAAAAGACATGCCGTCAAAGGCGCGTCGCGAAGCCGATTATCTGAAGAAAAAGGCTTTGGGTGTTGATAGTGAATTTTTGGTGAAGCCCAAACCGATTGTTCCGGCGGAAGGGATCTTCACGCAGAAGGGCCTAAAGATTGCTTTGGGTGTTGAGAAATGGGCGCGAGTTGTTCAGGTCTTTGGAATTTTTCTCACTGCCTACGATTTGTCTAAGGCGACAAACGAATCTATTAAATTCAAGTCAGTAAAGCCGATTACGAAGGCGACACTCCGACAGATCGCGGGGTGGGAAGGCAGCATTGCCGGGCGTTGGGCCGGGGCCGCAATCGGTGCGCGGATGGGGGCAACCACGGGGGTGCTTTGCGGTATAGAATTGGGGCCGGGTGCGATCATTACCGGCGCGATTGGTGGAATTATCGGGGGGGCGCTTGCGTATACCGGAGAGTCGTATTTGTTGGATCAAACAATGGGCGAATAGGGAGGGCAGTATGGGAATTTTTGATTGGTTGAAAAGGTCGCCAGAATCCAACATTCAAGACGCGCGGAAAGCCCTTGAGAAGATGTTTCCGCTTCCTCATTCGTTTGAGGCGATGCAGGAGGCATTTTCTCAAACTGCGCACAACGCTGCACTTGATGCACTCCATAACATCCAGAATTTATCGGAAATGGGTCATTTGGGATTGAATGCGGTGCTGTTGACTCGCCATATTGAGATTCAAGCTTTCCCGCGTTACTTGAGTTTGATTCGGCGTGGATGGGAAGAGGTAAGGCTGCTGCATTATCAGGATGGTGATTGCCATACGTTTGTATCCTTTTCGGATGAATTGGGTGGGCGGAATGTTCACGTCCTGACGAATTCCGCCGAATTGATCGCGGATCAGGCCAGGGAAGAGTTTGGGCCGCCCCCGCCTTGGGTTGTATGGTGCTACTACGGCCCCTTTGTACGTTATAACGAAGGTGCCGAAGCATATTGGGATGCATATATTTGGGGGCCTTTCTGGGAAGGTTTGGCACCTGAAGCGAGGGACGCATATATTGAGAACCGAAGTAAAGAGGCGCTTTCGTATATGTCTGAGCAGGAATGGGAAGATTGGGTATATTCAACCCGAAAGAATGACCCGGAATATAGAGCGCGCCAGGGGCTTTAAGGATGGTGAAGGTTAAGAGTCGCTAACACAACCTAGACATGAAGCCATGAGCGCCATATCCTCGCGGCATGGCCAGACGAAAAATAAGCATGAGTTATGGGCGACACTGGAACCGCCGCTCCCGGTTTTCACGCCGTCGCCCAAAGGCGGTCGACGTCGCACGGTCGATAACCGCGCAGCGCTGAACGGCATCCTGTATGTCCTGCAAACCGGTATCCCATGGGAAGACTTGCCGCAAGCGCTTGGTTTCGGCAGCGGTATGACGTGCTGGCGATGCCTACGAGTACTGGCAAGTCGTAGGGGTATGGGCGCGATTACAATTGGCGATGCATCGTCGATTGCGCGAGCTCGACCAGATTGATTGGGAGCGAGCAAGTCTCGATGGCGCCAGTGTTTCCAGCCCCCCGGGGGGGCGGAAACCGGCCCAACCCGACGGATCGAGGAAGGTCGGACCGAAACGGTACATCGTCGTAGACGCTCGCGGCATCCCGCTGGCCGTCACGGTCACAGGCGCCAACCGACACGACTCGATGGCATTCGACCCACGCTGGATGCCATCCCGGCAGTGCCGGGCTTGAGCGGCCAGCCCCACAAACGTCCGGGAAAATTGCATGCTGACAAGGGCTATGACTTCGCTCGCTGCCGGCGCTATTTGAGCAGGGAGGCGTCAAGGCTCGTATCGCCCGTCGCAGCGTGGAAAGCAGCGAGCGGCTCGGGCAGTATCGTTGGGTCGTCGAACGCACGCATGTTTGGTTCGCCCGTTTCGGCAAACTTCGCATTCGCTTCGAACGTCGCCTCGATATTCATGTCGCTTTGACTTGCCCTGGCTGCCGCTGTTATCCGCTCCCGCTTCGTTGACGACTTGTGTTAGCGGCTCTAAGAAGCGTTGTGGTCGAGGTATTTCCCGAAATTGAAATGGTTCGGGATCGATCGGCCTTAGCGATTCATAGGGTACAAGTCCTCCAAATCACCGACCTGGAGCATCAGGCAGGGACACGCACCTCCCTATACCTAACGGCCAATCCCCCGCAATCCCCCATTTCTGAGATGCCAGCCCGACTACACTGGTCTTGAAGCCTTGCTTCTCGTCATCGGGAGTAGAACGCAGTCCCCTTCGCACCGATGGTCGAACGTGAGCCGTCTTGCCCAACAAGACACTGCGAAGGGAAGAAGGAAAACCCAAGGCATCAAAAAAGCGCGGGCCGCATGGGCGGCAACCCATACGACCCGCTGACCACCACCAACTCGAACCAGGAGTCGGAAATGGCTAACGCCTATAGTAAGACACGTCCCAAGAAGCTCAAACGGTATCCCGAGGTTGAGCTGACCCTCGACAACAAGCCTGACCTTCCACAGGAAGGCCAGCCGTACATGCCATGGATGCGCGCGATCGATGCGCATTTCGAGATGTTCGGATTCCAACCGGGTGATCGCGTATATCTCGTGTTCAATTTCGATCTTCGGCACATCACCATCAAACCTGATCGCAGCGCGCTGCACTGGCGAGAGCAGCCTTACGGTGCGGCCGCCCAAGAAGAGGAACAGGCATAAGCAGCAAGGGCCGCTTCGCGCGGCCCTTGCTGTTGGATTGCTGTTTCCGCGCGAACACAACCGAGAGCGGGGAGGCTATTACGGGCACCGTGTCCGTGTTGATGCTCACCTTTAACGATTGTCACGACCGCTGTACACGGAGGAGTCCGCGCAAACGCGAACCACCCCTAACCCGCCCGTACCTTCACGATCTTCCCCCGCTGCAGCACATATTCGACCCGCTCCCCCTGACCGGCCACCACGCCGATATCCTCGAGCGGATTCCCGTCCAGCACGACCAGATCCGCGATCGCTCCCGCCGCCACCACCCCGAGTTGCCCCGGCATGTTGACGATCTCCGCCGCCACGGTTGTCGCCGACCTGAGCGCCTCCAGATTCCCCAGCACCTCCGCCCGAATCCGAAACTCCCCGCTTTGAAATGCATGCATTTCCCCGAGCAGATCCGACCCGAACCCCATCTTCACGCCGGCGTTCGCATAGATTTCCAGCGATTCTCGGCCCTTCTGCTGAACGGAAGCCACCTTGGCCACCGAATCGGGCGGCATCCCGAACTCCGCGCCGTGTTTGGCAAGCGCGTCATAAGTGACAAGCGTGGGCACCACAAACGCGCCATGCTCGTGCATCAGTTTCGCCGCCGCCTCGTCCACGAGATTGCCGTGTTCGATCGTCCTTACCCCACAGCGCACCGCCCGCGCAATCGCCCGCCCCGTGTACGCGTGCGCCATCACATAAGTATTCGCGGCCTCGGCTTCATCCACGATGGCCCGAATCTCGTCCTCGGAGTACTGCGTGTTCGCAATCGGGTCGGTCGGCGAAGCCACGCCACCTGACGCCATGATCTTGATCTGCGTCGCGCCTTTCTGAATTTCTTCACGCACCGCGAGCCGCACACCTTCGACCCCGTCCACCACCCGAGCGATCGCCCCCGTCCTGAAACAGCAAGAACAAGGCTCCAGCAAATCCCCACGCGGCCGAAAGTCCCCATGCCCGCCGGTCTGCGACAACGCCTTTCCCGACGCAAAAATCCGCGGCCCCGACACCAGCCCGGTTTCGACCGCCTGCATCAAGCTCCAGTCCGCGCCCCCAGCATCCCGCACACTGGTAAACCCACGCGACAACATCGCATCGAGAATCGGCAACGACCGAATCGCCGCAAGAATATTCGGCTGCGTCGCATTCGCGCCGAGATTCGCATTCGAAGCCAGCACGTGCACATGGCAATCGATGAACCCCGGCATCACGGTCTTGCCGCGCACGTCGATCACCTGCGCATTCGGCAAATCCACCGGCCGATCGGTGACTTCGACAATCCGGTCGCCGTCGATCACCACATGATGATGGTCGAGCAGCACGCCCCGTTCGAGATCGAGTACGTTGCCGCCTTGCAGCACGGTAATGGTCATGGAGAAGGTCCTTATCGAGTCGTTGACGTGTTGCGCCGTGCGTCCTTCACGAAGCGCGTTCCGACGAAGCTGACGGCAGCCGCGAGCGTCACGTAAAAGGCCGGTGCCATGTTGCTGCCGGTGCGGGCGATGAGCCACGTGATCAGGAACGGCGCGAAGCCGCCGAAGATCGTGACCGCGAAGTTGTAGGCGACGGACAGCCCGGTCGACAGCACCTTGGTCGGGAACAGTTCGGCGAACGCCGCGAGGATCGGCCCCGTGTAGGTCGCGATCAGCACGCCGAACACGGCCTGGAACACGATCAGCGACGTGAACCCGGGTGCATGGTTGATCCACGCGAACATCGGCCACGCGAGCACGAGGATGGCAAGCGCCGATCCGGACAGGAACACGCGCCGTCCCCACACGTCGGCGAGCCTGCCGACGATCGGCGAGCAGCACATGATCATCAGCCCGCCGACCATGCCGGCCGAGAAACCGGTCGATTGGGGCAGATGCAGCGTGCGCACGGAATAAGTCGGCATGTAGAAGAGCAGCACATAGGTGCAGACGGTCCACAGAATGACCATCGAAAAGCTCGCGAACGTCTCGCGCGGGTAGGTGGACAGCACTTCCTTCAGCGGCGAGCTCTCTTTCGCCTGCGCTTCGACGGCACTGAATGCGGGCGTCTCGTCGATATGGCTGCGGATGTAGTAGCCGACCGGCCCGACGATGATCCCGAGCAGGAACGGCAGTCGCCAGCCCCAGCTATGCAGCGCCTGCACGTCGAGGGACGTCGTGACGAAGGTGCCGGTCGCGGCGCCGAGCAGCACCGCGAAGCCGATGCTCGACTGGATCCAGCTCGAGTAGTACGCGCGCTTCTCCGGCGGCGCGTATTCGGTGAGGAACGCGGTGGCGCCGCCCATCTCGCCGCCGGCCGAGAAACCTTGCAGCAGCCGCGCGACGACGATCAGCAGCGGTGCGGCGATACCGGCCTGTTCGTAGGTCGGCGCGAGCCCGATGAGTGCAGTGCCGGCTGCCATCATGAGGATGGTGAGCGACAGCGCGGCCTTGCGCCCGACCTTGTCGGCGTAGACGCCGAGCACGATGCCGCCCACGGGCCGCATGAAGAATCCGACGCCGAACGTCGCAACGGTCAGCAGCACGGACGTCAGTTCGTTGCCGGTCGGAAAGAACAGTTTCGCGATGATGACCGCGAAGAAGCTGTAGACGGTGAAATCGAACCATTCGAGACCGTTGCCGATCACGGTCGCGACGATGGCTCGGCGGCGCTGCTGCACTGCGGCATCGACGGCCGGTGCGGCGCGCGGGGAAAGCGTTCCTTGCATGGTCTCTTCCTGTATCAGAATCAGAAGACGGGACGGCTGCCCCGCGTGAACCCATGCTAAGGACAGCCGGATTTTTTTCTGAAACGAAAGATTTGCATGCACGCATGCGCTGCGCGCATGCATCGCGTTCAGGACGCGGTCTGCTTCTCCGCCTGTTCGAACAGCCAGCGAGTGAACAGGCGCGCTGCCTGGTTCTGCACGCGGTCGTTCGGCGAGATCACGTAGTAGCCGCCGCCGTGGCTCGCGGACGCTTCCGTCACGCGCACGAGCAGGCCGGCCTCGATGCATGCGTCGATCATGTAGCGCCAGCCGAGCGACACACCCTGGCCGAGAATGGTCATCTGCACGATCTGCGGATACGAATTGATCGTGATGTCCTGCGGCAGCGCCTTCTGTCGATCGATGTCATGCATGCCGAACCATTCGGGCCATGACATCCATTGGCGCTGGCCATCCTCGAGGCGCAGCAGTGTCTCGTTCGCAAGATCGGCTGCGTCGAGCGTGCGGCCGGCCAGATAGCCGGGCGCGCAGACGGGAAAGACCTCCTCGTCGAACAGGCGGCGTGCGGTGTATTCGGCCGGCGCCTGCTGGCGCACGTAGTAGACGCCCACGTCGAACTCCGCCGGCGACATCGACGCGAGGGCATCTCTTACGATCAAGCGCAGCTTGATGTTCGGATAGGCGGCGCGGAAATCCGGCAGGCGCGGCGTGAGCCACAGCAGCGCGACGCCCGACGAGCATGCGATCGTCAGTTCGAGATCGCCGTATGGCTTCATCACGTCATGCGTGGCTTCCGCGCATTGCGTGAGCAGATGGTGGACCTGGGTCGCGTATTGCTCGCCGGCAATGGTCAGCCGCAGCGAACGATGCTCGCGAACGAACAGCGAGCGGCCGAGGAATTCCTCGAGCTGCTGGATCTGGCGGCTGATCGCGCTTTGCGTCAGATGCAGTTCGGCGGCGGCTTTCGTGAAGCTCGCGTGTCGCACGGCAGCTTCGAACGCGACGAGGCACTGAAGGGGCGGCAGAGGTGTGATGCGCATGGCGGGCATGAGGGTCGTGTGGCTCGCGACATCATAAGCGGGGATCGCGAGGGAATCACAAACCCCGCACATGGGTGAAAGCCCGACCCGCTGCAGTGTGCCTGCTGCTTCAACGGCCGCTTTCGTCTGCCGTCTCGCGATCGTCGATGCGAAAAACGATCGGCCCTCGCGGATAGTTCTTGATATCCGGAGAGAAGTCGTATTTCCCCTCGCCGCAATAATATAAAAACGAAACGATCCAGATCGCGAAGGAGAAGATCAGGGAGAGGCGCCCCCAGATGAAGAAGGCCAGCAGGCCAAGCGCGGTAAGAATGGAGAAAAAGACGACGGCCTTGCGCCACGGCGTCCTGAGTTTCTGCCAGGTCTCCGGGTGAATGCCGGCGGCAATGAAGGTATTGCGATTGAAGCGCAGCCCCTGATGCGCGAGGCCGCACAGAATGGCGACGAGCAGGTCGTGACGATTCTTGAAGCCCGCGCAGCGAATGGCATCGTCGGCGTCGGTTTCGATGAGGCTCTTGCGCAGCGTATAGGCCGTAGCGGGTTCGCGCGTGGCGCGTCGCCAGAACTGAAAGCTCGCGGGGCGCAGGGTGACGCTGGACGCCGTGTTGTATTCGACGTCATAGCGCCGGTCGGGGTTGGCAACGGCTTCGCGCCATTCGAAGCACTGTTCTTTCGGGATGGCGGCCGGTTCCGGAAGCTTGCCGAGGCCATAGCGGAAACCGGTCGAGTCGACCTCGAACCAGGCGCCCGCATGTCTTGCGGCGCGAATGGCGATCCTCACGGCCCACGCGCTCACACCCAGCATCGCGAGCCACAGGACGAACACGATGAAGCCTTTGTCGAAAAATGAGCCGTCGTAAAACGGACTGACGAGCAACCCCGTGAACATCGTGCCGAACAGCAGCGCCAGGCCGATATTGATCAGGTAGGTGGTGAACAGATCGGGAACGCCTTCGCAGGACGGGATGCTGCGCAGATGCGCCGGCAGCGTAATCACGCGCGGCTGCGATTCCGCATCCCGATCCGGTCGAGCCGGCGTACTGTCGAGATCGGGCGAGGCGGGGTCGTCGGAAGGTGTCGTCATGGCGCGCGGGTGGGCTGTCGAGACCGATTGGATTCGTCATATGGTAGTTGATCTCGCAGGCGCGTCCGGCGCCGCGGTCCGTGCGACGGCAAAAGCGCCACGACCGGCGCGGAGCCTGTCCGTCATCGTGCGGACGGGATGTCCGCGTGCATGCTCAGGCCGCCGGCAAGTAGCGCAGTTTGTACTTGCGCTGAAGCGCAGCAAGCGCGTCGGCGGAAGGCTTGCCAGGGGCCGCCAGCCGGACGAGTTCGCCCGCTTCCTTGAAGAACCCTTCCGCCCCACCGGGCGTGAAGGTCGTCAGGAATCGGCAGGGCGCTGGGCCGGCATTGTGGAAATGCTGGGTGATCCCCTTGGGTGCGACCACATAGCTGCCCGCCTTTGCCGTGTACAGGACATCGCCGATCCGCATCGACAGCTCGCCTTCGAGAATGAAATTGTTCTCGTCCTCGTCTTCATGGATGTGCAGCGGCACGGTTCCGCCGGGGGGCAGCACGGTTTCCATGAGCGAATAAGCCCCGCCTGTTTCGGCGGAGAAGACCTTGATGTTCATCCGGGCGCCCGACGGATGCAGGACAGGGTGTCCATCGGGGGATTCGATCATGCGCGCAATCGCTGTGGCGTCAGACATTCGTTCTCCAGTTGCATGGGGCAGGAAGACGGAGGCGTCCGTCGTCCTGCATGCAGATTACTGGAGGGGTGGGCTTGCGGATATCGTGTATTTTGACAAAAAATAAGCGTAATTCGCCATCCGTGGCGTGCGTTCCTTGGCTCTTCGACCGATGACCTTTTCCGTGACCGCAGCGCGCTTCGGCGCCTTGAGTGAAAGCGTGGCAGGCCGCCGCCATACCCATCCGGACGGGCAGCTGGTTCTGTCGCTTCAGGGTGTGGTGGCTTGCGAGGCTCGCGATGCTCACTGGATCATCCCGCCGCATTGCGCACTGTGGCTCCCCGCGGGGCTGCCTCACGTCAGCCGCGCTTCGCCCGCGGCCGAGGGGTGCTTCGTCTTCATTCACCCATCGGTGACGGGGCTGCCGGATGAATGCCGCACGCTGCGCATCAGCCCGATGCTGCGCGAGATCATCGTCGAATTGGCAAACAGGCCGCCCCAACCCGGCGTAAGACGAGACGCGTTGATGGTCGAGCTGTTGATCGAAGAGCTGGCCATCATGGAGCGGGTGGACACGTACTTTCCGATCCCGAGACACCCTCGCGTCAGGCAGATCGCGCAGGCGCTGATCGCCTCGCCGGGCGATCGCCGTACGGTGGAAGAATGGTCCCGCTACATCGGCATGGGCGAGCGGACGTTGTCGCGGCGCTTGTTCGAGGAGACCGGCATGTCGTTCGGCAAATGGCGGCGGCAGTTGCATCTGATGGTCGCCCTCGAGGCGCTGGCGAAAGGCAGAAGCGTGCAGCAGGTCTCGGATGAACTGGGCTACGAGGCCGTGACGAGCTTCATCAACATGTTCAAGCAGGCGCTGGGCACGACACCCGCGAAATACCGCGCGCTTCAACCGAGGCCGTAGTGCTCCCCGGCCGCCGAATGCCGGCATGGCGAAGCGCTCCACCGGAGCCGGTCGGCAAGCCGGCCCCGGATGGCGGATGACATTGGGCATCGCGTCGACGGCGGGCTCGTCGCCATGCGCGATTCATGCGACGATTGGCGATCAATCTCCGTGAATCGAGGCAGACGTGACCCGATCAACCTCCGAGAGCAAGCCGGACGCCGTCCATCCGCCGTGGATGCCCGTCGCGATGGCCGAACTCGGCATTCGCCGCCATCCTCCCGGAAGCGTCAACCCGCGCATCGTCGAATACAACAACCAGACGAACCTGGTCGGCTACGACGACAAGATTTCCTGGTGCTCGTCATTCGTCAACTGGTGCATGACGCACGCCGGCGTTCGCGGCACGGGGTCTGCGCTCGCGCGCTCGTGGCTCGAATGGGGCCGGCCGCTGGAGCGCCCGGTCTACGGCTGCATCGCAATCCTGACGCGCGACGATCCCGCGAGCTGGAAAGGGCATGTCGGTTTCTACCTGCGTCACGACGACGAACAGGTGTATCTCTTCGGCGGCAACCAGCTGGAAGAAGTCCGCGAGCTCGCGTACCCGCTGAACGAAGTGATTGGATACCGCTGGCCCGTTGCCGGATGATCTCGCTAGCGATGTTTGAATAAAGGCGCAGGCCGTTCACGTGGCCTACGTTCGTATCAGGCCCCGGCTTCAATTCTTCGCCACTGCCTCCACCTCCGGCCCACCCGCCGCGTCATTCCTGCTCCACCCACCCCCAAGCGACCGATACAGCGCCACTGCCGCCAGCGCATGCTCGCGCTTGACCTGGTTGAGCGAATCCGAATCCCGCAGATACACCTCCTGCGCGGACAGCACATCCAGAAAATCCGTCGCGCCACCCTTATAGAGCTGATTCGCCAACCCAAGCGCCTTGTCCGAAGCCGCGAGCGCACTACCCAGCCTGCGCGTTGCCTCATCGGAGCTGGCGAGATTCGCCCGCGCATCCTCGACTTCCCGCAACGCCTGCAGCATCGTCTGCCGCAACCTGAGTTCCGACTCGCGCATCCGGCTTTCGCTCTGCGAGATATCGGCGGTAATGCGCCCCGCATTGAAGATCGGGCTCGTCGCACTCAACGCCGCACTGAACAGGTTATCGGTCAACGTCGGCAACCCGAGATACGAAGCAGCGAGAATCCCGTCCGTCAGGTTCAACGAAAACTTCGGATACCGCTCGGCCTTTGCCACACCGACTTGCGCCGCCCGCCGCTCGACCTGTGCATAAGAGGTCAGCACATCCGGCCGCCGCAGCAACGCCTGCGAAGGCAACGTTCCCGGCGCGCCAACGGGCGGCGCCGGAATCTCCCCGGCCTGCGCGAGCACGAGCCGATCGACCGATTCCGGCGTGCGCCCCGAATACACGGCGATCAGATTGAGCTGATGCGCAATCTGCGCCTGCGTCGGCGGAATCCGCGCTTCGAGGGCATCGAGCTGGTTCTGCGCGCGGGTAACGTCTAGCTCAGTCGACAACCCGAACGCCTGCCGCTTGCGCGTAAGTTCGAGCGCATGCTGCCGGATCTTCGCGTTGTCCTGCAGGATCTTCAATTCCTGCTGCGCCCAGCGCAGGTCGACGTACGCGGAAGCCGCATCGGCCGCGAGCGCGAGCCGCATTGCATCTTCCGCATGCTTCTGCCCGACGAGCTCGGCCTGCGCAGCGAGCAGATCGAGCCGTTCGCCGCCGAACACGTCGGGCGACCAGCTCAGCGCGAGCCCCGCGCCGGCCTGCCGCACGTAGCCGAGCGGCGGCGGCGTGTTCTGGCGGGCGTCGGCCGCATGCGCGGTCGCGTCGAGTTCGGGCAGCAGCACTGCGCGCTTCTGCACGGTCAGCGCCTGCGCCTGCTTCACGCGTTCGGCGGCCGCCTGCAGATCGAGGTTGCCGTCGAGCACCGTCGCGATCAACTTGTCGAGCACGGGATCGTGGAATTGTGCCCACCACGCGGCGGCGTCGATGTCCGCGCGCGGCACATCGGTATCCCAACCATCCGGCGCGAGCGTTCGAACCGAATCCTGAAGCGCCGGATGCTGCGCAGGCTGCACCGCACATCCTGCGGCGAATGCGCTGACGGCGAGGGCGACGAGAAGTTTTTTCATGATGGAGATGACCTCAACCTCAGTGCGCATCCGGCGGCGGCGCGTTCAGGGAAATGGGTTTGGAGAAGACGACTGCGATCAGCGCGACGACGAAGCACAGCGACAGCGCGTAGTACGCATCCGCATAAGTGAGCGTCAGCGCTTCGCGATAGATCAGGTGGTGCAGGTTCGCGAGCCCGGCTTGTGCGGTATCCAGCGTGTTGCCGGCCACGGACGCCCAGTACGCGGCCTGGCGATCGAGCAGCGACGCGACCTGCGGCTGGCCGGCGCTCACGTGCTCGTTCAGGCGCAGGTAGTGAAAGTTCAGCCGGTCGTTGAGCATCGTCGCACTCACTGCGATGCCGATCGCCCCGCCGAGATTGCGCATCAGGTTGAACAGGCCGCTCGCCGATTTGAGGCGCGACTGCGGCAGCGAACCGAGCGCCATCGTCACGATCGGCGGCACGCTGAACTGCTGGCCGATGCCGCGCAGCGCCTGCGGCAGCAGCAGTTCGCGCCAGCCCCAGTCGTGCGTGATCGGCGTGTACAGGTAGCAGCCGAGCCCGAAACAGATCAACCCGAACACGAGCAGCGCGCGCAGGCTGAAGAAGCGCGCGGCAAACGCATACGCGCAGAGCGCGACCAGCTGGAACGCGCCGACCGACAGCAGCGCGATGCCGATCTGCAGCGAGCTGAACGCGCGCACCTGCGCAAGAAACAGCGGCGTCAGGAACACGGTCACGAAGATCCCGATGCCGGTCACGAACGACAGCAGGCTGCCGATCCCGAAGTTGCGCACGGCGAGCGCGCGCAGGTCGACGATCGGATCCTTCGCGGTCAGCGCATGCACGATGAACAGGAAGCCGCAGATGCCGGAGATCCACGCGCAGATCACGATTGCGTCGTCGCCGAACCAGTTCTTGCGCGGGCCTTCCTCCAGCACGTATTCGAGGCAGCCGAGGAAGCCCGACATCAGCACGATGCCGAGATAGTCGCCACGCTTGATGAGGCTGAGGTCGGGTTCGTCGATGTGCACGTAGCGCGGCACGAGTGCGGCCACCGCGATGCCCGGCACGAGGTTCAGATAGAACAGCCAGTGCCACGACCATTGATCGGTGATCCAGCCGCCGATCACGGGGCCGATCGCCGGCGCGAGCGACGCGAGCGCGCCGATGGTCGTCGACGCGATCAGCCTTTGCTTGCCGGGGAACAGCACGAACGCGGTGGTGAACACGGTCGGGATCATCGCGGCGCCGAGCGCGCCCTGCAATCCGCGAAACAGGATCATCGAGTTGATGTCCCACGCGACGCCGCACAGCATGCTCGTGATCGTGAAGCCGACCGCCGATGCGGCGAACAGCCAGCGCGTCGACATCACCTTCGACAGCCAGCCCGACATCGGGATCACGATGATCTCGGCGATCAGGTAAGCCGTCTGCACCCACGACAATTCGTCCTGGCTGGCGGACAAGCCACCGCCGATGTCGCGCAGCGACGATGCGACGATCTGGATGTCGAGCGTCGCCATGAAGAAGCCGACGCACATCAGCGCGAAGGCGAACACGCGCTGCTTGGTCGGTTGCGACGCCGGGTCGCCGGAAAACGCGGTGGTCATCGTCGCCTCCCGTTCAGCTCGCACGGCCGGTATGCACGGTCACGACCGCGGACAGGCCGGGGCGCAGCACGTGATCGAGGCCCGGCTGCGGATCGAGATGCACGCGCACGGGCACGCGCTGGACGATCTTCGTGAAGTTGCCGGTCGCGTTCTCGGGCGGCAGCACGCTGAAGGTGGCGCCGGTCGCGGGCGCGAGGCTGTCGACGCGGCCGTGCAGTTTCGTGTTCGACGCATCGAGCGACACGTCGACGCGATCGCCCGCGTGCATCTTGCGAAGCTGGTCTTCCTTGAAGTTCGCGTCGATCCACAGCCCGGAAGCCGGCACGACCGTCAGCAGCGGCGCGCCGACGTTCGCGAGCATCCCGACGCGGCCCGTGCGATTGCCGACGTAGCCGTCGACCGGCGAGCGGATCGTCGTGTATTCGACGTTGAGCGCGGCGACGCGTTGCGCGGCAAGCGCGGTGTTCACGCGGGCCCGTGCGTCGGCGAGCTGCGCGCCGAGCACGTCGAGCTGCCGCTTCGACGCGAGCAGCGCGGCGTCGCTGCGTTCGACGGCGGCGCCGGCCTTCGAGTAATCGGCGTCCGCGCGTTCGACGATCTGGTTCGACACGGCGTCGGATTTCACGAGCTCGCGGTAGCGCACCCGATCCGATGCGGCACGCGTCAGTTCGGCCGCCGACGCGTTCTTGTCTGCTGCATGCTGCCCGATCACCGCATATTGCAGTTGCTGCTTCGCCTCGAGTTCGGTCACGGCGGAGCGTGCGCTGTCGACTTCGGCGCTGGCCTGCGCGAGCTTCGCGTCGTAGTCGCGCGCATCGAGCTGCACGAGCACGTCGCCGGCCTTCACGCGCTGGTTGTCGGTCACGAGGATCCTGTCGACGAAGCCGCTGACCTTCGGCGCGAGCACCGTCACGTCGCCGCCGACATACGCATCGTCGGTGCTTTCCTGAAAGCGCAGCACGAACAGCCAGTCGAGCGCGGCGGCGACGACGACGACGGCGACGGCACCCACCGCGATGCGCATCCACGGCACGCGGCGCTGTTGCTTCGCGGGCTGGTCGAGTGTGGCTGCTTCACGTGATGACGCAGCGGCTTGGGTCGTATCCATCGATTCACCTATGCATATGCACTTATCAAAGCGATCGACGACATGGCGTCGATCGGGGAAGGGGCTAGCGTTCCGGCAGGTTGTGCGTGATCCGGAACAATTCGTCTCTCAGGCGGGCCGCCTGCGTCGACCCGAACCGCTGCTCGAACGCTTCCTGCGCGGCGAGCCAGTGCACTTGGGCGTCGGCGATCTTCGTTTCGCCGTGCGCGGTCAGCGCGAACGTCTGGCGGCGGCACGGCGGCTCGATCCGGCCCGCCACCAGCGCCGCGCCGACGAGCGGCTTGAGCGCGCGCAGCAGCGCGGTGCGTTCGATCACCAGCACGGCCGACAGTGTCGCCATCGTCAGGCCCGGCCGGTCGCGCAGCAGCGCGAGAATGCTGTACTGCGACGGCGTCACGCCCGCCCGCGACAGATAACGCTCGTAGAACTGCGAGATCCGGCGGGCGGCTTGCCGGACCGCAAAGCAATCGTCATCGGTGAGCGTCGTCTTGTGCATGTACACATGTTAGGGGGCAATGGGGCGGGAAGCGAGCGGCGGGGCGCGATCAGATTGTTGTCACGGCTGTACCAATCGGCGTCAGGCCGCCGCCGGCACGATCCAGCCTTCGCGGTCGCAGTAGGCGGCCGTGTAGTCGATGAACGCCTTGACCTTCGCGGGCAGCAGCGAGCGGTTCGCGTACGCGAGCTTGATCTCGACGAACTTGTCGACGAGATCGGCATCCGCGAGCAGCTGCACGAGCGCGCCCGACGCGAGTTCGGCCTGAACGAGCGTTTTCGGCACGACGCCGATGCCGAAATCGTGCATCACCATCTCGCGATTGAAGACGGGGCTGTTCGACGAGATGTCGAAGCGGAACGGCACGGTCAGCAGGTCGCCGTCGACGCGGAACGACAGCGCGGGCCGGCGCAGCGACGGCGACATCGGCACGAACAGATGATCGGCGAGATCCGCCGGCGCGACTGGGTGCGAATGGGCGCGCAGGTACGCGGGTGTCGCGACGATCACGAGCGGAATCCGCTCGATCATTCGCACGACGGTCGATTCGTTGGTTAGCATGTACGGCACGACGATGCCGATGTCGTAGCCTTCGCCGACGAGATCGACCGGGCGTTCGGTCAGCGTCACGTCGAGGCGCACCTTCGGGTGTGCGGCCTTGAAGCCGGCGATCAGCGGCACCAGCCGGTTCAGCGCGGCCGTCGTGTGCGCGACGAGCCGCAGCAGGCCTTCGGGCTCGCGTGTCGACGCCTGCGCTTCCGCTTCGAGCGAGTCGAGTTCGTCGAGCACGGCCGCGCAGCGCTCGTAGATGCGCTCGGCCGTTTCGGTCAGCGACACCTGGCGGGTGGTCCGGTGCAGCAGCCGGCTGCCGAAGCGCGCCTCCAGATCCGCGACCGCGCGCGACACGACAGGCCGCGCGAGGCCGTGCATGTCGGCGGCACGCGTGAAGCTGCGCATCTCCACCACCGACCGGAAAATCCGCAGCTTGTCGATGTAGTCCATGTCCGTCTCCTTGACGCGAGGGCCGGCCGCCGGCCTTGTTACGGCCGAGTGTACATTGACTTTATGCATATGCACATATAAATTGCGGAGCATGAACGACACTTCGATTGCCCAGGCGTGCAACTGCCTCGCGCTGCGTCAGGCGGCGCGCTTCGTCACGCAACTCTATGAGCGCCATCTGGCCCCGGTTGGCGTCACGCCCGCCCAGTTCTCGATCATGGCGAACCTGACGCGCAGGCCGGGCCTGCTGATGAGCGAACTTGCCGATACGCTCGTGATGGATCGCACGACGCTGTTGCGCGCGCTGAAGCCGCTGCAGCGCGACGGCTTCGTCGCAACGGCCGCGTCCGAGCACGATGCGCGCGCGCATGCGCTGAGCCTCACGAAGCTGGGCGAGCGTACGTTCGCCCAGGCGAAAGTGGCGTGGCAGGCTGCGCAGGACGAATTCGAGACGCAGTTCGGCCGCGACCGTGCGAAGGCGCTGCGCGACGAGCTGTTCAGTGTTACCGCGCAACGCTAGGCGGAGCGGCGGCAAACTGGAGCGGAATTCGAGCCATTGGCCGCTTTGGCGGCGCTCGATAGCTGAAATTGGTTTTTAAACTCTCCGGATTGATGTCGATCTGGACGGTTTTCATTTCCAGTTGTAGAGTCCCCTGACGGATTTCACGGGCCGGCGCCGCCGGCACGCGTCAGAGGAGCAACCGATGCTGCAGTTGAGTGACCGCGACAGCGCCATGCTGCGCGGAGATTTCGGCGATGGCGTCGCACGTGCGATGCGGATCGTCGCGCGCACGGCGCAAGTGATGTCCGCGCCGCACCTGATCGACATCACGTCCGCGCATATCGACGGCTGCCTTTACCACGGCCAGACCAGCCTCGACTTCGTCGAGTATTTCGTCGACACCGGCGCGAAGGTCGCGGTGCCGACCACGCTGAACGTCGGGTCGCTCGACCTGATCCATCCCGAGCTGTACCACGGCGACCGCACGATCCAGCGCGACGCGCAGCGCCTGATGGACGCGCATCTGCAGCTCGGCTGCGAATCGAGCTTCACGTGCGCGCCCTATCAGCTGAAGAACCGTCCCGCGAAAGGCGAGCAGATCGCGTGGGCCGAATCCAATGCGATCGTGTTCGCGAATTCGGTGCTCGGCGCGCGTACGAGCCGGTACGGCGATTTTCTCGACCTGGCCGCCGCGATCACCGGCCGTGCGCCGTATGCGGGGCTGCATGTCGAAGCGAACCGCGCCGCGCGGATCGTGTTCCACGCGCCGGACTTCAGCCATCTGCCGTCGCGCGACATCTATTTCGCCGCGCTCGGGTTGCTGATCGGCAGGATCGCGGGCGCGGTCGTGCCGGCGATCGTCGGGCTGCCGGCGAATACCACCGAAGACGAACTCAAGGCGCTCGGTGCGGCCGCCGCGTCGAGCGGCGCCGTCGCGCTGTTCCATGCGGTCGGCGTGACGCCCGAGGCGCCGACGCTCGACGCCGCATTGCACGGACAAGCAGCGCAACGCACGGTCGATGTCGCGATGGCCGATCTCGACGAGATTCGCCGCACGCTGAACCACGGCGCGGCCGGCGACGCGCTCGTCGCGGTGGCACTCGGGACGCCGCATTTTTCGCTGGCCGAATTCCGCACGCTCGACACGTTGCTCGACGCGTTCGACGGCAAGCCGGCCTGCGATTTCTACGTGAACACAAGCCGGTTCATCTTGTGGGAGCTGGACGAGGTCGGCCTCGCGGAGAAATTCGCGGCACGCGGCATTCAGATCGTCGTCGACACCTGCACGTACATCACGCCTGTGATGAAGCAACTGTCGGGGCTCGTGATGACCAATTCGGGGAAATGGGCGTCGTATGCGCCCGCGAACATCGGCGTGACGGTCGCGTACGGCAGCATGCGCGAATGTGTGCGTTCGGCGTATGAAGGAAAGGTGCGATTCGATGACTGACGCGACGGGCAAGGGTTTGACGGGCGACACGCTCGTGCCGGGCAGCGCATGCGCGCGGCCGTTCGTGCTCGACAAGCCGCTCAGCTTCTGGGGCGGTTACGACTCCGGCGCGGGAAAGATCGTCGATCGCGGGCATCCGCAGGCGGGTGCGAGCCTCGCCGGCAAGGTGATGGTCATGCCGCACGCGAAGGGCTCGAGTTCGAGCAGCAGCGTGCTCGCGGAAGCCGTGCGCAACGGCACGGGGCCGGTCGGGATCGTGCTGAAGGAGCGCGACCTGATCATCTCGATCGGCGCGATCGTGGCGGCCGAGCTGTATGCGATCGCGGTGCCGGTGGTGTGCGTGACCGATGACGTGTACGACGCGATCGTCGCCGCAGCGGGTGACGTGAGGATCGACGCGGGCGAGGGCGATGGCGGCGCGCGGATCTATCTGGGTGCTGCGGCGCGCGGCGCTGGTTCGCCCAGTCCGCCGGCCGCTTCGCGGTAAGCGCTCGGCGTCTGCCCGGCCCAGCGCCGGAACGCGCGCGTGAAATTCGCCGGGTCGGTGAATTGCAGCCGCTCGGCGATCGTCTTCAGGTCGAGGTCCGACGCGGCGAGCAACTGCTTCGCGTCGCGAAACCGCGCTTCGTCGAGCAATTGCCGGTAGCTCGACCCGGCTTCCTCCAGCCGGCGCCGCAGCGTGCGCGTCGACACGAGCAGCGCGTCGGCGAGCGTCTCCGGCCCCGGGTAATCGCCGGCCCCGCGTGCCAGCTCCGCACGCACGCGTTCGACGAGATCGCCTTCCTCCTGACGCACCTGCGCATATTCGCGCTCCACTTGCACGAGCGCCTGCCGGTGTGCGACTTCGTCGGCGAGCGGCAGCGGCCAGTCGAGCACGTCGTGCGCGATCCACAGCGCGTTGGCGGCGCAGCCGAATTCGACCGGCGGTAGCTGGTCGCGATAGCGTACGAAATAGGGCGGCTCCGGCCACGCGAATTGGAGCTTGATCGGCGGCGACGCACGCCCGGCCCATTGCGAGATGTTCTGCGCGAGCCCCGTCAGCACGAATTCGAACATCACGTGATGCTGCAGCACGGGGCTCGCCTGCACGCCATGCAGTTCGAGCGTCGCGCCGCGTTCGTCTTCCGCATAGATCAGCCGGTATTGACGGTTGCGCATCCGGAAGTAGCGCTGCGTGACGGAGAGCGCTTCCCGGATGTCCCGCGCGGTTAGCGTCGCATAGCCGAGAAAGCCGTGCACGGTCGGCTTCAGCAGCAGCCCGAACGCGAGCCCGATGCCCGGATCGCCGCCGATCTCGATCGCGTTGAGCACGAGCCGCCCCCATTGCGACGGCGCGACGCGCGCGTCCGGTTCGGCCAATACCGCGTCGCGCAGGCCGGTGCCGGCGCGCACGGCGGCCAGGTCGACACCGCGCGCGGCCAGCGCCTGTAGCAGCAGGCGCGTATAGGCGACCGGAATCGTCGGCCGGCGCAGCCCGAGGCGGTCCTTGGCGAGCGGGGAGGTCATGTCGTCTTGGCCGGAAATGACAAGCATTATGGCTGTTTGCCCCCTCACGTTCAAGGCGGCGCGCGCCTACGATGTCACGCATCGCTTACCGGCACGAATTGGCACGATCATCATGACCACGACCTTTCCCCACCTGCTCGCACCGCTCGATCTCGGCTTCACGACGCTGAAGAACCGCGTGCTGATGGGCTCGATGCACACGGGCCTCGAGGACAGCCGCAAGACGCTGCCGCGGCTCGCCGAGTATTTCGCCGAACGCGCACGCGGCGGCGTCGGCCTGATCGTGACGGGCGGCTTCGCGCCGAACGTGGCCGGCTGGACCAAGCCGTTCGGCGGCACGCTGATGACGTCGGCCGCCGCGCGGCGGCATCGCGAGATCACGGAAGCCGTGCACGCGGAGGACGGCAAGATCGCACTGCAGATCCTGCATACGGGCCGCTACGGCTATCACCCGTTCGCGGTCGCGCCGTCGAAGATCAAGTCGCCGATCTCGCCGTTCGCGCCGCACGAACTGAGCGCGCGCGGCGTCGAGCGGCAGATCCGCGCGTTCGTCCGCTGCGCGACGCTCGCGCGCGAAGCCGGGTATGACGGCGTCGAGATCATGGGTTCCGAAGGCTACCTGATCAACCAGTTCATCTCGATGCATACCAACAAGCGCACCGACCAGTGGGGCGGTTCGTACGAGAACCGCATCCGGCTGCCGATCGAGATCATCGAGCGCACGCGCGAAGCGGTCGGCCGCGATTTCATCCTGATCTACCGGCTGTCGATGCTCGACCTGATTCCGGACGGCAGCGACTGGAGCGAAACCGTGCAGCTCGCGAAGGCTGTCGAGCGCGCGGGCGCGACCATCATCAACACGGGGATCGGCTGGCACGAGGCGCGCGTGCCGACGATCGCGACGTCGGTGCCGCGCGGCGCGTTCGCATGGGTGACGAAGAAGATGAAGGGCGAGGTCGGCATTCCGCTCGTGACGACCAACCGGATCAACCGTCCCGAAGTGGCCGAGCAGATTCTCGCGGACGGCTGCGCGGACATGGTGTCGATGGCCCGCCCGCTGCTCGCGGATGCCGAGTTCGTCGTCAAGGCCGCGCAGGGCCGCGCCGACGAGATCAACACCTGCATCGGCTGCAACCAGGCGTGCCTCGATCACGCGTTCAAGAACAAGATCGCGTCGTGCCTGCTGAATCCGCGCGCGTGCCACGAGACCGAGCTGAAATACACGCCCGCCGCGCAGCCGAAGCGCATCGCGGTGGTCGGCGCGGGGCCGGCCGGGCTCGCGTGCTCGACCGTGCTCGCGCAGCGCGGCCATCAGGTCGACCTGTTCGACGGCGCGGCCGAGATCGGCGGCCAGTTCAACATGGCGAAGCGGATTCCGGGCAAGGAAGAGTTTCACGAAGCGCTGAGCTACTTCGGCCGCCAGGTCGAGCTGACCGGCGTGAACCTGCACCTGAACCGTCGCGTGGATGCAAGCGACCTGATCGCGGGCGGCTACGACGAGATCGTGCTCGCGACGGGCGTCGCGCCGCGCGACCCGAAGATTCCGGGGCAGGACGGGCCGAACGTGCTCAGCTATATCGACGTGCTCTCGGGCAGGCAGCCGGTCGGCCGGCGTGTCGCGGTAGTCGGCGCGGGCGGGATCGGCTTCGATGTCGCCGAGTATCTGGTGCAGGACGGCGAATCGCCGGCGCTCGATCTGGAAGAGTGGAAGGCCGAGTGGGGCGTGACCGACCCGGCTGCGACGCGCGGCGGCGTGACGCGCGCGCAGGTGACGGCGCCCGCGCGTGAAGTGACGCTGCTGCAGCGCAAGGCCGCGCCGCTCGGCAAGGGGCTCGGCAAGACGACCGGCTGGATTCACCGCGCGACGCTGAAGATGAAGCAGGTGAAGATGATCGGCGGCGTGAACTATGAACGGATCGACGCACGCGGCCTGCACGTGTCGTACGGCGAGCAGCGCACCGATCACGAACTGATCGAGGCCGACACGGTCGTGCTCTGCACGGGGCAGGAGCCGCAGCGCGCGCTGCTCGCGCCGCTGCAGGCGGCCGGGCGTTCGGTGCACCTGATCGGCGGCGCGGAACTGGCCGCCGAACTCGACGCGAAGCGCGCGATCGATCAGGGGTCACGGCTCGCGGCACGGCTGTAACGGGCGGACGCAGCAAGGACCACCACCGGACGTACGCCGCGTGGCGGTGATCTGCCTGCGCGGCGGTTCGCGGCTCACCGTTCGATGCGTCGATACGCTGGCGCAGGACTGAAATGAGCCTCAGCGCCGGCCGCGTCGTCACGCAGCGTGGCGGCGCGACCCCGACAGACCGTGACCGCGAACGGCCGTCACACGGCTCAGGCCGCTTCGGCCCGTTCTTCCTCTTCTGCGTCCAGCATCGCCTTGACGATCAGGTAGATGGCCGGCAGGTCGTCGTCGTCGCGGCGCCAGTCGACCGGCTCCTCGACGTCCGCGGCGACCAGGCGGCTGTCGCGCAGCCGGATGAACGCGTCGACAACGGCCGGATCGTTGCGGTTCAGGAAGCCGGCATTCGAGAATGCCAGCTCTTCGACGTTCAGCAGCGCCTGCCAGCTCATCGTGCGGACCGCCGCAGGATGGGTGCGGCGCCGCAGGCCGAGCGCCCGCTGCGCGGGGCCGCCCGCGACACGCTGCAGATCGACGACCGCCCGCTGCGCGGCGCGCTCGAAGTGGACGGGGTTGAAGCCGGGTTGCTCGGGATCGAATGCGGATGCCTGGAACATGGTCGCCTCACAAAAGTCCGTTCGTCTGTGAATGACGGAATTCGGGTCAAATGGTGCAAAAGCACTGTAAATATATACAGTGTTCGGCGCGGTTTCAAGCCCCGGATGCAGGATTTCATGCGATGGCGACTGAAGCGGGCGGCCGCACCGGGCAGGCGAACGATTTACACCGCTGCCGCGATCGTCTCCCGCATCCACCGGTGCGCCGGGTCGCGATGCACGCGTTCGTGCCACAGCATCGACATTTCGTAGCCGGGCACCTCGACCGGCGCTTCCACGACACGCAACGCGGGCACATCGCGCACCAGCCGCTCGGGCAGCATCGCGACGAGATCGGTGCTGGCGACGGCCGACATCACGAACAGGAAATGCGGCACCGACAGCACGACGCGCCGCGCGGCGCCCACCTTCGCGAGCGCTTCGTCCGTCACGCCGAAGAAGCCGCCGCCGTCGGGCGACACGATCACGTGCTCGAGCGCGCCGAACTGCGCGAGCGTCGGGCGCCGTTTCAGCTTCGGGTGTCCGGCGCGGCCGATGAGCACGTAACGCTCGACGAACAGCGGCAGGCGCCGCATGCCGGGCGGCGACCCTTCGGTCGTATGGAAGGCGAGATCGATGCCGTTTCGTTCGGCATCCTGTTCGATGCGCGGCGGTACCAACTCGACGACGGCGAGCCGTGTGGCGGGTGCGGCCGAACGCAGCGTGTTCAGCGCGGGCAGTACGATCGTCGATTCACCGTAGTCGGTCGCTGCCACACGCCACGTGTTCCGCGCGGTGGCGGGATCGAACGGCGTGGCCGGAATGACCGCACGCTCGATCGCTTCGAGCGCATCGCGCAACGGCTCGCGCAACGCTTCCGCACGCGCGGTCGGCCGCATCCCGCGCGGCCCCGGCAGCAGCAGCGGATCGCCGAACACGTCGCGCAGCTTCTGCAACTGCACGCTGACCGACGGCTGCGACATGTTCAGCTTCTCGGCCGCGCGCGTGACGTTGTGCTCGGCGAGCAGCACGTCCAGCGTGACGAGCAGGTTCAGATCGAGCCGTCTGAGATTATTCATGGCTATACCAGGAATATTGTGAATTCATTTCAAATATACCTTCGGAAGCGGCATCCTGCAGTCATTCAATCAACGGAGTACCGAACATGAATGTGCTGATCGTTTATGCCCATCCCGAACCGCGCTCACTGAACGGCGCGTTGCGCGACTTTGCGGTCGAGCATCTCGAAGCGGCCGGCCACACGGTGCAGGTGACCGACCTGTATGCGATGAACTGGAAGGCGGCATTCGATGCGAACGACGTGACCGATCGTGCGCCCGACGCGCGGTTCGATCCGTCGCTCGACTCGAAGCGCGCGTTCGCGGCCGGCACGCAAAGCGAAGACATCGCGCGCGAGCAGGAGAAACTGAAATGGGCCGACGCGGTGATCCTGCAGTTCCCGCTGTGGTGGTTCTCGATGCCGGCGATCATGAAGGGCTGGTTCGAGCGCGTGTATGCATACGGTTTTGCGTACGGCGTCGGCGAGCATTCCGATACGCACTGGGGCGATCGCTACGGCGAAGGTTCGTTGGCCGGCAAGCGGGCGATGGTGATCGTCACGACGGGCGGGTGGGAGTCGCACTACGGCCCGCGCGGCATCAACGGGCCGATCGACGACCTGCTGTTCCCGATCCAGCACGGCGTGCTGTATTACCCGGGCTTCGACGTGCTGCCGCCGTTCGTGATCTACCGGACGGGCAGGATGAACGAAGCGCGCTTCGACGAAACGCGTGCGGCCCTCGGCAAGCGTCTCGATGCGTTGTGGACCACGCAGCCGATTCCGTTCCGGCGGCAGAACGCGGGCGACTACGAGATTCCGGCGTTGACGCTGAAGGACGAAATCGTGCCGGGGAAGGTGGGGTTTGCGGCGCATCTGGCGCACGAGGGCTGATCGCGCTCGATCATGAGCGGGCGACGTACCGTTCGATGCGCAGGCGACCGGGTGGCTCGAAGTAGGTGCCGAAGCGCACGAGCCTCGCGTTCTTCAGGTGGCAGGTCATCTCGAAGCTGACGAGGATGCCGGGATCGCGGTTGTCGACGATCCCGACGTCGATCGAGCGGATGCGCGGCTCATACTTCAGCAGCGTCGCTTCCATCTGCTGCTTGAGCAAGTGCGCCGACGCGGGCAGGGCCTTGTAGATGTTCGTCAGGTCGGGTAGCCCGTAGTCGGGCAGGTGCTTCAGCGCACCGGCCCGCGTGTTGAGGATGCGGCGTACGTTCTGCTGTACGCTCAGGCATTCAAGTGTGCGGTCGTCGTACGCGCCGATCGGCTCGCCGCCGATCTGGCCGAGCAGCATGTCGTAGAGGGACGGGCCGGCGGTCATCGGTGGCTCCGCTGGCCTGTGCCGTCATCGGCGGCTGATGGGACGTCGATGAAATCGATCGTCATCGTGCCGTCGGCTGCTGCCGACAGCAGGACTTCACGCGGCGTGACGCCTCCGGCCATCCGGGCAAGCAGCTCGTGCGAGACAACCGGCAGCACGCGTTGATTGAGGAACGCGTCGACGCTGCGTGCGCCGGATTCCCGCGACACGCAGCGTTGCGCGATCGATTCGATCAGATCGTCGGCATACGTCAGTGTCACGGCATGTTGCCGATGGAGGCGCCGGGCAATCTTGTCCAGCTTGATACGCACGATCGACGAGAGCGCGGCGGCATCGAGCGGCCGGTAGACGAGCGTCTGGAAGCGGGCGAGCAGCGCCGGCTGGAAGTGCGCGACCAGTTGCGAGTGAATGGCTTCTCGCAGGCCTGCCTGCGTCATCGACGCGCCGCCGGCTGTCGCGTCGTCGATTTCTGCACTGCCGAGATTGGACGTCATCACGATCACGCAGTTGCGGAAATCGATCTCGCGCCCTTCGCCGTCACGCATCGTGCCGCGGTCGAACACCTGATAGAAGATGTCGAGCACATCGCGATGCGCTTTCTCGACTTCGTCCAGCAGGACGACGCTGTACGGGCGCTGGCGTACCGCTTCGGTCAGCACGCCGCCGCGTCCATAGCCGACGTAACCGGGCGGCGAACCCTTGAGCTGCGACACCGTGTGCGCTTCCTGATACTCGGACAGGTTGATCGTCGTCAGCGCGGCTTCGCCGCCGAACAGCAGGTCGGCGAGCGCTAGTGCAGTCTCGGTCTTGCCGACGCCGGATGGCCCTGCCAGCAGGAACACGCCGAGCGGCGCGTGTTCGCTTTTCAGGCCCGCCTTGGCCGTGCGCAGGCTCTCGGCCAGTGCTGCGATCGCGTCGTCTTGTGCAACGATGCGCGCAGCGAGCGTTGCTTCGAGCGCGAGCAGGCTCCGCAGTTCGTCCTCGACGAGATTGCCGACCGGTATGCCCGTCCATTCGGCGACGACGCGCGCGATGGCTTGTGCGTCGACGTCGGGCGAGATCATCGGCGCTTTACCCTGAACGGTCGATAACGCATCGATCGTGTTGGAGACGGCGACCGGATCGGGCGCCTGCTCGGACGCGCTGCGCAGCGTACGCAAGATCCCGACGAGCTTGCGTTCCCGCGTGTACTGGCCGAGCATTGCATCGGCGGTGTCGCGCAGGGTGTTGTGGTCGATATCGATGGCGGCGCGCCGTCCGGCGATGTCGGCAATCCCGGCGCGGGTGTCCGCATCAAGCGCGTCGCGCTCCAGTTCGAGCGCCGCCAGCGTCGCGCGAACCTGTTGCAGTTCCGCCGGCGGGACGTCGAGCGCCATCCGCACGCGTGCCGCTGCCGTGTCGATCAGGTCGACCGCCTTGTCCGGGAGCAGCCGGGCCGGGATGTAGCGGCGCGACAGCCGCACGGCCGCGACGATCGCTTCGTCGCGGATGTGGACGTCGTGATGTTTCGCGTATCGGCTCGCGAGCCCGCGCAGCATCAGGCAGGCCGTATCGTCGTCCGGTTCGTCGACCTTGACCACCTGGAAGCGCCGTTCGAGCGCGGCATCGCGTTCGAAGTATTCCTTGTATTCGGCCCACGTGGTGGCTGCGATCGTGCGCAATTCGCCGCGCGCGAGCGCCGGCTTCAGCAGGTTGGCCGCGTCGGCGCCGCCCGCCGCGTTGCCTGCACCGATCAGCGTGTGCGCTTCGTCGATGAACAGCAGGATCGGTGTAGCCGAAGCCCGTACCTCGTCGATCACGTTCTTCAGCCGTTGCTCGAATTCGCCCTTTACGCCCGCCCCGGCTTGCAACAAGCCGAGATCGAGCGTCAGGATGCGCGTATCCCGGATCGTTTCCGGCACGCTGCCTTCGACCACGCGCAATGCGAGCCCTTCGACCAGCGCGGTCTTGCCTACGCCCGGTTCGCCGACGAGGATCGGATTGTTCTTGCGGCGCCGTGCGAGCACGTCGATCATCTGCCGGATCTCCCGGTCCCGTCCGAAGACAGGATCGATCTCGCCACGGCGTGCTTTTTCGGTCAGGTCGAGTGCGAAGCGGGCGAGCGCGTCAGGTTCGATCGCGCGCGCCGGTGTGTGTTGCGGGGAGGTGGCCGACGGCGTCGTGCCGTCGGCGGGCAGATCGCCCGTCGAGTCGGTTGCGCGCGCCGGTATGGGGTCTTCGCCGGCGTTTTCGCACGATCGTCGTCCAAGCCGCGGCAGCACACGCCGGATTTGCGCGCTGGAGACCGACAGCAGCGGCCACGCACGCTGCGTTCGCAGCACGTGCGGCGCATCGACGATGGCCTGCAGCAGATGTCCGGAGCGAATGGTGCCGTCGCGATCGTCGGCCATCGCATGCGCCCACGCATCCTCGATCACCGTGGCGAGCTGCCGCGACAGCACCGGCATGCCGCGCAACGTGCGTGGCATGCGGTCGATCACGTCGATCATCGCGTCCCAGACGGCATCGATGTCGAGATCGTAGTGGCGCAGCAGCGCAGGAATGTCGCCGTCGTCCGCCTCGATCAGCTTCAGCACCCAGTGTTCGACCGCGATTTCGTCCGCGAGGCGGGTCTGGCAAAGGCTCGCGGCGGCTTCGAGCGCACGCGTGCAGTGGGGATTGAGGCGGCGAATGAGATGGGAAGCATCCCGGAGCGGCGGCGTCATGTCGGTAGCGGGTCAGGAAGGGAGGAGGGCGGGCGCCCGGAGCGGCGGAATTCCCGCCGCGCGAGCGCGACGGAATCCGCCAGCCGTTCAGTCCATCAGGAACGTTCGTTCCAGGTGTCCTTGTGGATGATGTTGCCGTCCTTGTACGACCAAGTGATCGTCTCGTAGCGCAGTTCGACGTCTTCGAGATGGTTGTGCTTCTCGTAATCGGGGTTCTTGATGTCGAGCATCTTCGGCTTCACCGCGACGATCTTCACGTTGTCGAGCTTCGTGTTGAAGTATTCCTTCTCCTTGCCCGCGTCGTCGATCCGGTACCACTTGATTTCGACCGACTTCAGCGTCTGGCCGCTCGTCACGGCCTTGTACAGATAGGGCGTCGATGCATCCGTCTCCTTCGTCAGCGTGATCGGCTTGTGCACGCGCGTGCCGGTCAGCTTGCCCGTATTGCCGTCGGTCGGAATGTGCACGCCGTGATCGAATGCAACCAGTTCGACGCTGCCTTCGCGATCCTGGACGGTCACCGAACCCTTGATGTCCGCACCGCCGTCGTCCTTGAGCCACATGTAGGCCGGAATTGCCATTTGTTCACTCCTTCTTCTTCGTACTACGAATCGCCGGAACCGGATTCCGGCGTTGACAAACCCGAGGCGACTGCCTCGGGAACCCAAACGCGTGTTACTTCGTGGCACCGGTCGGGACGGCAGGCACCGGTGTATCGGGAACGAGCGTGATCTCGACCCGACGATTCTTTGCGCGTCCTTCCGGCGTGGCGTTATCCGCGACCGGCCGTGTATCGCCGTAGCCCTGGATCGCGAACTGTGTCGGCGGGATGCCGGATGCCTCGACGAGCCAGTCGCGCACGGCCGACGCTCGCTCGAGCGACAGCTTCAGGTTGCGATCGGGCCGGCCCTGATCGTCCGCATAGCCGGCGACGAGTACGCGCTTGCCGGGATGGGCTTTGATCAGTTCGAGCGCATCGACCATCGCGCGCGTGGTGCCCGTCTTGAGCCGCGCTTTGCCGCTGTCGAACAGGGACATGCTGTCCAGCGCGACGACGGCGGGCGGCGGCGGGGGCGGCTCGTAGGAGGCGATCGCCTCATTGAGAACCGGCAGCAGCGGTGCGCCGTGATAGGTGCCGAACGACAGCCGAAGCGGAACGCCGACACGCGCATACCGGTCGAGCTGATCGCGGTCCGATGCAAGGGACCGGAGGGCGTCGCGCTTCGCGGCGTCCTGCGTGGCGGGGATACGGTTGTAGCGGTCGAGGTGCTCGCCGATGCGGGTCATCAACACATCGTTGTTCTTCGCGGCTCCACAGATAGCGGCGATTGCCGCGCAGGCAACGATTGCGATGACGTGTGCGGCGGCGGTGATGCGCGGCGATCGCCACGATCGGCGCGGCATCGCGTCGATCAGCGGCTGCGGCAATGGCCAGGGCAGCGGCGACGCAGATAGTGCGGCCGGGGCGATACCCGTCAGGCCGCGGACTTCACGTTCCCACGGTTTGCCGGGCCCAGTCGCCGGGCCATGGTCGATCCAGCCGGCGCCGAACAATGGCCAGGGCGACGCAGGCTGACGGCGGTCCGTCAGCGTGTCGAACACGATCCGGCGCGTCCACCCGATCAGCGACGCAAGCCCGGCGGCGCGTGCCGTGGCCTGCGGACTTCCGTCGGCATGGAGGGCATCCGTTTCGGCCGCATCGATTGCTGTGTCGAAGCGGTGCATTTTCCCGATCGGCGAGCCAGCCGACAGGCCATACCACCGGGAAGACGATTCGCCGGTTGCCGGCATCGCGGCAAGCGTTGTGTTCGAGAGTCGTTGATAGATCGCAACGTAGCCCGGCAATGACATGCCAAGCATGCGCGACGTATCGGCGACGGCCTGCCGGATCACGCGCAGCGTCTGCGACAGCGTGTCGTCATTCGCGTGAAGGGAGGGGGCGACCGACAGCACGACACAATCGGGGGCGTGGCCGTCGCGCCACTGGCGGACCGCGACGGCGAGACGGGGAAGATCCTGGGGCCGGTCGGCTCGCAACCAGATTGCGCCGTCACCGACGTGGACGAAACGCGATTGAGCCATGTCGCGATCGAACAGGGCGGGCAAACCGTCGCCAACGACGAGCGTGAGCGGCATTTTCGTACGCAATGCGACAGGCAGGTCGGCGGTCGCGGCGCCGAGTTGTGCGATCGCGTGCACGTTTCGTTCGCGGGTGCGAGCCATGCTGCGCGAATGCAGCCAGACGACCAGCATGGCGAACACGATGACCGTCGTAACCAGTCCCCACATGACGCCGCGGTCAACGGGGAGAACCCATCCGATGAGGGCCAGCGCCAGTGAGGCCGAAATCGTCACGACCGTGCGCAACGGATAGCCGAGGCCGGCCAGGGCTGCGCGCGCGGCGTCGGAATCGGCGGGCGTCGTTGCTGGCGGAAGAGCGGTATCCGACTTCACGGTCGTTTCGCTTTCTGAACGAGTTGTGCGAGTTCCGCATCGAGGATGCGGTCCCATGCGAACCACACGAGTAGCGCGATGACGCATGCCGTACCCGCGATCGCCCATGGCGAAAGACGCCTGAACCGGTCGAGCAGGCGCGTGTTCGTGCGATCGGTGACGAATCCCGGCATGGCGGCCGGGCGCAACTGATCGATCCGTGCCGCCAGCGCCGCGATCAATGCCTGGCGCTTCGCTTCACCGTCGTGGGTGTTCGCAGACGAACTCGAGCGGGCGGCGTAGCAGCCGCGGAATCCCAGGCCGAGAACGGCCGCGTAGCATTCGAGCAGATCGACGTTCGGTGCGGGTTCTCGCATCCGGTGTTCGATCCGTTCGTAAATGCGCGTGCCTGCGTCGTGAATGCCGAACCGGTCGACCTGCAGCGGTTTCTGCTCCCAGCTTGCCTTGTCGGAGGCCGACAGATATCGCAGTGCGGCTTCGTCGACCAGTCCGCACTGTGCGATGACGGCGTCGTCCCGTATGTCGGCGGCGACCCCTTGCGCATCGAGCGCGGTCGCGAATTGCGCGACGAGCCTCACGCACTGCTGGCGCAGGCTTTCATGGTTGTCGATCTGGCCGCCACTCGACAGATGGGTGACCAGTAGCGCCGTATCGCGCAGCAATGCACGCATCGAAGGTTGACGCGAGTGACCGGACGACGGCTCCCGCGCAAGCAGCGCGGATTCGTGACGCGTGGAGACGATGGCATTCATCAGCGCAGCACCGCATAGAGTTCGATCGACGCGTCGGGAATCGACGCGGGCAGATAGATCTGGCACGCGCGAGCGGCGAGCATCCTCGCATGCGCGGCGTCATGCGCGTCGAGCGCGAAATAGTGGTTGTCCAACCGGACGGGAATGGCGCCAGGCACTCGCTGTACCGCCTTGAGCGGGATGCCCGCCACGGCGGAATTGACGATGTGTTCGACGTCGTCCGGTGCGCCGATCTTGCACAGGCGCTGAAACTGTTCGGCGAGTTCGAACGCCGGTAGCGCGGCGTTGACGGACAGATACCAGTCAGCCGCGCCCTCGACGACGCGTTCGTCGAGGAACTGTCCGACCCAGGTGGTCGGTGTCGTATGCGAAAGCCCGATCGAGACGACACGCGAAGGGATGATCGTGTCGAGCAGGCCGCGAATCAGCGATTCGAGCGTCGCGAAAACATCATGAGCGCGTGCGTGGTCATAGGGCGGAATGTCGGTCAGTGCGACGCGCGTCGAGAATGTGGTCAACGAACCGGCCAACTGGGCGAGCACCTGATACAGGCGATCGGTCGGTTGCCCGGGATGCGACGCGAGGAAGCGCAGTTGCGGCCAGGCCTGATGGAGGCAGTGCAGGAGCCAGAACAGCTGGACGTCGGCCACGCCATATTCGGCCACCTGCTCGATACGCTCGCTGCGCCGTGCGCCGAGCAGCGCGCTCTTGGCTGCGAGGATATCGGCGAGACGCCGGATGCGTTCGATATGCAGCGTATGGCCGGACAACGTCAGGCACGGTGGAACGAAGTCGCGATCGACCTGGAAACGGCCGCTCGTCGTGCGATTCAGGCGCGCGATCGCGCACACGGTGTCGTCCGCATGCGATTCGAAGCCGAACAATAGCCGCACGGCGTGGCGCTCGGCGGCGATTTCGGCCTCTCCTGCGCCACTCAGATCCGTCACCTTGACGAACTCGCGATACGCGCGACGCGGGCGGGCCAGCGCCGTTTCGTCGAAGCGGCAGTTGTTGCCGTTCGCATCGGGCAACGCGAGCGCGGCGAGCACGTCGATCGTCTGGGCATCGGCAGGAATTTCGCCGGCGAGATCGCGTGCAGGCGGCAACGCATCGGCGACGGTCGTGTCGATCGGCGTGCCGTCGGGGAAGCGCAATTGCAGCCGAGTGAGCTTCAGGCGACCGGAGGCCAGTGCCTCTTCGTCGACGTCGACGTTCAGCGTTCCCCATGGCGCAACGGCAATCGCCGAAGCCAGTTGTTGCAGCGCGAACCCGTTCCAGCGTTCCTGCTGCTGGAAATGCTGCTGCGTAAGAATCAGCCCTTCATGCCAGAGCGGTTTGTCGATCCGCATGGTGTGGTCGTAATGATCCAGGAATTATGAGGCGCCGATTCTATACATCGTTTTCCGATTTCGTATACCCCAGGTAATTCGAATTTGTTGGAAATCGTGTCGATTAAATTGAGATAAACGGGGTGTTTATTTCGAGATTGTCGGGATCGATTTTGCTTTCGGCGTGTGGGTTGTGTGGTGTGGATTTTTATCAAGATTTTTCTTCCTTTTTGCGATCTTGTTTTCTTATGAAAATCAATTGCTTGGCTGATTTTGTAAATTTTATTGGATAGTGAATGATGGTGGTGTGTGGGCGCTGCGGATCGCGTCGTGGGGTCGCGCAAAAAAATAGGACGAGTCTCATTATAAAAATCGTCGCGTCGTTAATTTTGTATTTTTTGAATTACGGGTTTACTCGTCGATAAAGGCCGTGATATTTTCTGCCGCCTGAGTCGGATATCGGGCCGCGAATATCCGACTCGGTCGTTCGTCGATGCACGTTGCGGGGTTCGGCATGGGCGGTGCGGACGACGGAGCACCCGTGCCGTGAGTCGTGGGTGCGTGTCGCGGAGTCTTCAAGCTTCCTGAGATAAGGAGAACGAATTGGATAGCTTTCAACGAGAGATCCCGAAGAGCCGGGTGTCGATCACCCTCGATCTGCATACGGGTGGGGCGCAGAAGAAGGTCGAGCTGCCCCTGAAGCTGCTGGTTGCCGGCGACTTCAGTGCTGGGCGTGAGCAGGCGCCGCTCGCCGAGCGCAAGAAGGTGAACATCGACAAGAACAACTTCGATGCCGTCCTGGCCGACTATGCGCCGGATCTGAAGATCGCCGCGGACAACACGCTGGCCGGCGACGGTTCGGAACTGCCCGTCAACCTGTCGTTCCGGTCGATCAAGGACTTCGAGCCCGAGCAGGTCGCGCGCCAGATTCCCGAGCTCCAGGCGCTCCTCGCGATGCGCAATCTGCTGCGCGACCTCAAATCCAACCTGCTCGACAACGGCACGTTCCGTCGCGAGTTCGAGAAGGTGCTGAAGGACGATCGCCTGTCCGCAAAGCTGCGCGGCGAACTCGCACAGATCGCGACCGCCGCGACGCAGCCGGAAGGGCATGCGTGAACGCCGCCGGGCAAAACGCGCGTTCAGCGCATTCCGCAACATCGTAGCGATTCGATCGCAGACAGGACACGAGATGAAATCCACTGAAACTCAGCAGACCGGCGCGACCGAAACGGTCGTGCTGGATGCCCCGCACGGGGATATCGACAGCGTCTATGCATCGCTGTGCAGCAAGATCAACCTGAAACCGATCAGCGAAGCGCGACCGCTCGAGGCGTTCCGCGACAACGACATGCTGTCCGAGGCGTCGGCCGACGAGCGGATCGCGCGCGGGATGGGCGCGTTCCTCGAGCTCGTCGCGAAGGCGAGCCAGCCGGTGGATCGCCTCGACAAATCGCTGCTCGACTTCCACATCGGCCAGATCGACCGGCAGATCGGCCGCCAGCTCGATGCCGTGATGCATACGGAAGAATTCCAGGCACTCGAAGCGCGCTGGCGTGGCCTGAAGATGCTCGTGAGCCGCACCGATTTCCGCAAGAACGCACGCATCGAAGTGCTGGACGTGTCGAAGGATGCGCTGCAGCGCGACTTCGAGGATACGCCGGAACTGATCCAGAGCGGCCTGTACCGCCTGACGTACATCGAGGAATACGACACGCCGGGCGGCCAGCCGATCAGCGCGATGATCAGCGACTTCGAGTTCGCGAATTCGCCGATGGATATCGCGCTGCTGCGCAACATCTCGAAGGTGGCCGCCGCCGCGCACATGCCGTTCATCGGCTCGGTCGGGCCGGCATTCTTCGGCAAGCAGTCGATGGAGGAAGTGGCTGCTATCCAGGACATCGGCAACTACTTCGATCGCGCCGAATACATCAAGTGGAAGAGCTTCCGCGATACCGACGATGCGCGTTACGTGGGCCTGACGATGCCGCGCGTGCTCGGCCGTCTGCCGTACGGCAAGGACACGGCGCCGGTGCGTGCGTTCAATTACGAGGAGGCCGTCAAGGGCCCCGATCACGACAAGTACCTGTGGATGAATGCGTCGTTCGCGTTCGCGGCGAACATGGTGCGCAGCTTCGTGAGCAACGGCTGGTGCGTGCAGATCCGCGGGCCGCAGGCGGGCGGCAAGGTCGAGGATCTGCCGGTCCACCTGTACGACCTCGGCACCGGCTACCAGCCGAAGATCCCGACCGAAGTGCTGATCCCGGAAACCCGTGAATTCGAGTTCGCGAATCTCGGTTTCATCCCGCTGTCGTTCTACAAGAACCACGACTTTGCGTGTTTCTTCTCCGCGAACTCGGCGCAGAAGCCGGCGCTGTACGAGACCAAGGAAGCAACCGCGAACAGCCGCATCAACGCCCGGCTGCCGTACATCTTCCTGCTGTCGCGCATCGCGCACTACCTGAAGCTGATCCAGCGCGAGAACATCGGCACGACCAAGGATCGCCGTCTGCTCGAACTCGAGCTGAACGGCTGGATCAAGGGTCTCGTGACCGAGATGAAGGATCCGGGCGACGAGTTGCAGGCGTCGCATCCGCTGCGCGAGGCGAAGGTCACGGTCGAGGATATCGAGGACAACCCGGGCTTCTTCCGGATCAAGCTGTTCATCGTCCCGCACTTCCAGGTCGAAGGGATGGATATCGGGCTGTCGCTCGTGTCGCAGATGCCGAAGGCCAAGAACTGATCCGACGTTTGTCTGCGCGCCGCCGGGGTGTAGAGGGGTACCCCGGCGGTGCCGTGTGTTTGCACAACCGGGAGAGTCGATGTCGATGATTTTGCCTGCGCAGGCTTATGAATTGAAGCTGGCGCCGCATCCGGCGCCATTCTCGATCCTGAAGTTCACCGGGCTTGACCGGGTAAGCCAGCTTTATCGGTACGAGATCGAATTCACAAGCCCGATGGCGGGCATTCCGATGGACCAGGTGCTGGGTCGGCCGGCGAAGTTCATTGCCGATCCGATCGATCCGGACATGGATTACCTGCGAAAGATGTTCGGGGAGAACGCGGCGCAGTTCAGTGCGAAGCCGGTGGCTTATACGGTTCACGGTGTCATCACGCAGTTCGACGAGCTTGAGACGTCGGCGGACGAGACGCGCTACCGGGTCGTGCTGGAGCCGACACTGGCCGATCTCGATCGTGGTGTGACCAGCCGGTTGTTTCAGAAACAGTCGGTCGAGGAGATCGTGACCGACACGCTGCGGCATTACGGGTACCGAGCGGGTGTCGACTTCCAGTTCCAGTTGCGCGGGCAGTACAAGCGTCGTGAATACGTGACGCAGTATCACGAGACGACGTTTGCCTTCATTCAGCGCATTTGTGCGGAAGAGGGGATCTGGTTTCGCTGGGAGCAGAAGAAGGATCGCGCAGTGGTCGTGTTCGGCGACGATCTGGATGCGTATGCGCGCAAGCAGCGCTCGGTGCCGTATCGGCGTGACTCGGGGCTGGAGAGCGTCGGTGCGGATGCGATCAAGACGCTCGGGCGTGAGATGAAGCGCGTGCCGGAGGCGGTGCGGTTGCACGATTACAACCATCGGCAGGCCGGGGTGTCGTTGCTTGTAGAGGAAAACACGGCGCGCGACGACAAGACGACGAGCGCCATTGATTACCGCTGGGGCGAGCATTACGAGACCCCCGAAGAGGGTAAGCGGGTTGCCCGGCTTCGGCACGAAGCCTATTTGGCCGAGCAGATTACGTTCAAGGGGACGGGCAATCCGTTCTGGCTTGAAGCCGGCGAGGTGATGCGGGTCGAGCCGAAGCCGGCTGATGCGAAGCACGGGGTGTTCGTCACGTCGGTCGAATCACACGGCGGGCGAAACGAGTCGTACTGGGTGGCGTTCGAGGGGATTCCGTCGGATCGTGTATGGCGTACGCCGGTGGCGTCGGTTTCGCGGCCGGTGGTCGACGGGATTCTGCCGGCGCGGATTACGTCGCCGGGAAACTACAAGTATGCGTATCTGACCGAGCAGGGCTGGTATGTGATCAAGCTGCCATTCGATCTCGATGAATGGAGCCCGGGTGGGACGAGCCGGCCGGTGCGGTTTGCAAAGCCGTATAGCGGGGACAACTACGGGCATCACTTTCCGCTGATCGACGGGGCGGAGGTGGCGATTGTCCATACGGACGGCGATCCGAACCGGCCAGTGATCATCGGGGCGATGCATGACAGCGTGCATCCGGATCTGGTGAACAACCTGAACCATACGCGGAACCTTATTCGGACGGCTGCGCAGAATGAGCTGCGGATGGAGGATAAGGAGGGCAACGAGCATGTCCACTTGATAACGCCGTTCCAGGCAAGTCAGTTGAATCTTGGGTTCATGGTGGACACCGATCGAAAGGCGCGAGGAAAGGGAGCCGAACTCGCTACCTACGGACATGCGGCGATTCGGGCAGCAGACGGCGTGCTCGTATCGGCCGAGGCACAACCAGGCGCGGCCGGCAATCAGCTTGCGATGCAAGACGCGGACGCAACGTTCGCGCAGGCCGAAGAAATTCTGCGTTCGCTCAATGACGCCGCGAACGCAGCAAAGGCACTCCAAGCCGAGGCCAACCAGCAACGCGAGCTCATCGAGAAGAAGCTGAGCCGTCTCCAGAAGCCCGTCATTGTTGCGAGTGCACCAGAAGGAGTTGGCATCGCAAGTGGGCAGCACGTTCAGGTCGCTGCACGCAGGCAGATGTTCGTCACAGCGGGCGACGGATTCGATCTCGGCGTCATGAAGCGAATCACGGTGGCGGCTGGCGAGGCGATTTCGTTCCTCGCGGCAAAGCTCGGGATTCGACTCTTCGCAGCAAAGGGCAAGGTCCAGATTCAGGCGCAAGGCGACGGCATGGAACTGATGGCGATGCGGGACATGCAAATGAGTTCGTCGGACGGTGAAATCACGATAACCGGGAGAAAAGGCGTCACGATCGGGGACGGCTCGGGCGCCTATATCAAGCTGTCAGGCGGAAAGATCGTTCTCGGGAGTCCTGCGGGCGAGATCGAGCTGAAAGGCAATCTGACAGTGAACGACGCCGACGGTGGGAGTTTCAAATTCCCGACGTGGTCCGCTGCGCCGCTCAACGAAGTGAAGAGCACATTGAATTTCGGATTCTCGGAGTAAGCCCGACTATGGCGACCAAATCCACACCGAAAAAGACGCCGAAGCAACCGGCACCGCCCAAGCCCGCACCGGTGCCCGCCAAGCCTGCTCTGAAGCAATTGTCGTTTGCGTTTCCGTTTTTGCGCAAAGGGAACGGCAAGTCCGATGCTTCGACTCGATTCACCGATGAGCACGATATCTATCGGCTACTGGCCGAGCGTGAGCCATCCGGGACCTATCTGGCGAGCCGCAGTGGAATGTGGCACGGCGGAATTCATATCACGGAGGCTGGCGCGGGGCAGTCTCTGGACCTCGATGGCGGATTGCGCTGTATCGCCGATGGCGTGCTGATCGCGTATCGCGCCAACAAGGCCTATCCAGTCAGCAAGCTTGCCCTGACCGATAACGGATTGCCGTACGAGGCGCCGTACAGCACGGGCTTCGCACTGGTGCGGCATACGATGGAGTTCCCGCGGGACACGGAGCTGACGTTCTACAGCTTGTACATGCACCTGATGTCCTGGGAGGACTACGCAAACTTCCCGAAACGGGGGAAGCCGTCGTATTGGCCGCGGCAATGGCTGGTGACGCAGTATGCGCAGGACAAGTCAGTGTCAGGCAAAAACGGCCAGGCTCCCGATCCGACGCAGCAGGGGCTGCGAGTTCGCAAGACGCCGAACGGTGTGCCGATTGCTATTCTTCCCCAGGGAGCCCATGTCGGCATCGGGAAGATTGAGACGAAGAACGGGAAGCCGTGGGGACAACTGACGGATCTCCACGGGTCGTCGCTGTATCCGCAGGAAGCGGGCGGATACGTCGAGCCATCGAGTGCGATCGGTGGGTGGCTATTTCTCGGCCAGGAAAACGGAGGGACTGTCGCTCAGGAGACGGTTCAGGACTCGTTGTTTGATCGAGTTGTGGTGGTGACGGATCAGGCCAAGCCTGACGACACACCGGGCATTCCAATCAAGGCGGGGGACCTGATCGGACACCTGGGGCGATACGACTCGTTGAATCAATGTAGTTCGGGCGCTCGGATCGCGCACATTGAGGTCTTTTGCGATGACAGCATCGAGTCGTTCCTAGAGCAAGGGCGTTCATGGGTCAATCAACACGGTCCGCACAAGGAGGATTGGGCGGCGCTGGGGCTCTCTTCCGATCCGACCATTCTTCGAATTGAGGCGGGTACGGTGCTGTATCAGCGTACGGCGGACAACAAGTTTGTACAGGGCGCAGATCCGCAATCGAGAAAAACCGACCGTGTGCAGGTGTATTCGCTCGCCGAGTTGGCGCAGGATTCGAAACGGCGCGTGGCGGAGCCTCATCCGAATCCCAATCCAGGTTTCCCCGTGAGTTGGTGGCACGTTGATGGCGTGACCGAACAAGGGCGGCCGATTGACGGTTGGGTGTGTGACTTTAACCACCCAGGAGGGGGGCGGGTCACACGGGAATTCGCACAAAAGTGGATCGAATTTAAGTGTGTTTCGGATGCGCATGATCCGGTACATACGATCTTTGCGAAGATCCAAGCGTGGGCTGATTACGCGAGTGGCGCAAATATGCCGGACCTCGCTTCGTGTTCGAAGCTCAGCCCGCTGATGCTCAAGGTGTATGGCGCGCTGTTCACGAAGGGCGATGGTAGTCGCGCGGCTGACGAGCTCTGTACGTTGTCAAAGATCGAGCGAGGTGGATATCCGTGGTTGATGCAGGCTGCGTCACGATTGATTGTCAAACACGAGAGCGAGTGGGCGAACCCGTCGAAGTGGAAGCAGTTGATTATCGAGTTGGAGAGGCTGACGGGGCCAAAGTCACAGCATGAGGAAGAGCAGAAGCGGATCGAGAAGCTTGCGTGGTGGGATGAGGTAGTGGCCGGGGTGTCGGGCTTCCCGGGGCCGGAGGTTTTTCACATTCATCCGGTTGCGTTCGTGGGGAATTTTTTCAAGGGCGATACTTGCGCCTGCGGATGCTGCCTCGGCAAGGTGTTTAACCGCTATCGTTGGATTAGACATCGGCGTAACCATCCGCCGCAGACATACTATGGTCCTCTCTATGCGGGTACAAAGAAGTTGGACAAGTTCACAGGATGGGACGATCTCATTGCTAAGTCCAAGGCCACTGAGGACGAAAAGGCAATCGTGATCGCCATGTCGTCCAACGAAGGCAATATGGATGCCGTACAGGCCTGGGATTGGCAGACATTCAGTGCCGGTGCCATGCAGAAGACCGTGACGCCAGAAGGCTACGGAGAACTCCCACAACAGATCTGGGAGTTCCAGAACGAAAATCCTAATCTGTTTGAGGAAATTTTTGGCCGATGCGGATGGTCCATTAAACAGGAGAGAGGTCCGAGGATTTACTATTCGTCCAGTGATACCGCAAACGAGAAAATAACAGGGCAGGAGCTCTATGTTTTCATCAAGAAAGGGTTTCAGGAAGCAGACAGTGGATTCCCAAAGGAATCAAAACCATTGGCTTCCATTGCGCACGCGATGATCAACGAGGAGTATCAGAAGAAGCAGGTTCTGGATTTCATTGGTCGTTTACACATTGCCATCGCTAAGAAACCGAGTGGCTATAGAAATTCAGCAAGTAACTTCTTTCTGTCCCGTTTGGGTCGCGCGCTTGTTCTTGATCACGACGTCAATGCACCCGGTAATGTCTCTACAGATCTTGGAGCATCGATTAATACACTTCGGGCACGGCATCCGGGATTGGGCGCAGATCCGACGCAATGGGGTGATAACCGGGCGCAGTATGAAAATGAACTTATTCAGATCTATGGCCCGTCACGCCACATGAACTCTGCTGCAGAACGTTACAACCATCTTCGCGGATTGCTGTAGAACTCAAAATGACTCGTAAATTCCTATTTATGTTCTTGGTAGTACTGTCTACCTGCGTTCAGGCGCAGGTAAATGTGTTGGGTGAATCAAGTGTTTTAGAGTATGCCGATGACGGGCGCAACGTCTACCGATCGCTACGCTTTAAACGCCCAGATGGCACGATGTTTACCCCTTTCGATGAGGGGTTGAGATTTTACAAGCCCGGCGCCAACAGTCTGTCTCCGGACAGACAGTACTCGATCGTGAGTTTTTCTGCTGAAGGAGATCTCGACGATTCCAGCGGTGTGTCTGTGCATACCGAGTATCTGTGTGCCTTCGTACGTATGAAGGACGGTTGCGTTGTGCATGTTGCGCAAGACGCTGTCTGTGGTGGAGAGTGGCGCCCGCCTCACCAGTGGTCCATCAACATTGAGCCTATCTTCGATAATCCACCTAATGCAGCCGACACTTACGACGCTTACACATCGAAATACAAAATCGGATACCAAGTTTCACAGCCGCCAATTCTAGCCTATCTGGCGGAAGGTACCTCATTTGACAATCTGCTTGCGTGCGACCCACCGAATGCAGGTAACAAAAGCGCTTATTATAAGATACTTGTCCAATTGCAAGGAGATGGAGACGCCGAAAACGCCACCAAGCTGAAGGAGATTCTGAGTGGTGACCGGAGTGGCACATCCATCCACGTAGCGCCAGTTGAGTCGGGCGCCTGGGTCGCCTATGCAGTGATTTCCAAGAAGGCATATCTCTATGGAAAACCCGATAAATCATCGGCTACCAGAGCCTACCTTGTGCATGGTGATTCGGTATTGGTGAATAAATCTAGCTTGTCGCAGGGGTTTATGGCTTCAAGGTATCGTCAGAAGAGCGGAAATATTATCGAGCGATGGATTCGTTGCGATGATGTGAATGCGTGCTCCGCAGGTAATTGAACCGTCGATTTTTAATTTCTTACCTAGGTATTCAAGGTGAAAAATCTCGCATACGAAGGTGACGCAACGAGCCACGGCGGCAAGATCCTGACCGGCTCGGATCGCATCAAAGTGAAGGGCCGCCGGGCTGCTCGCATTGGCGACAAAATCTCATGCCCGATCCACGGCGACAACGAAATCGTCGAAGGCAGCTTCAGCATGAAGGACGGCACGATACCGCTGTCGCGAGACGGTGATCACACACGCTGTGGAGCCGTTCTGATTGCTTCGTCCTGCGGAGCGCAGGTCCGGTAAGCGATGCCTATCGATTTCAATCGTGTGCCGCCGCGCGTGAATGTACCGGCTGCCCCCCAGGTTTCGATGATCATCTGGACAATCCTGTTTGTCCTCGTGATGGGAGCGGGAGCAGGGCTGACGATCACGCTCTGGCCGACTGACCGACCTACGAATACCTCATGGTTCTGGTTCTGCCTCGTGGGTTACCCATTTCTGGCCTGGGCATTTCTGCTGTTCGCGTGGCTCGGATATGGCTATGCCTGCCGCGATCAGGCGATTGCGACGAATCGCGTTAGCGACGACGCGGAGCAGTCGCGTCATGCAATGGCAGCCAGACCTTTGGCGATTTTGGGCCATACCTGGTGCGTCTCCACGAATGATTCGGAAAACTCATTCAAACAGATCCTGACGGGGGCCGAAGGGAAGACGTTGCGACAAAGTGGTGCAGTGGCGGATAGAGAAGTGAACGCACGCTGGCTCACCCTTCCCGATGTCCATTTTTTTCCGGGTAACGAACTCACGGAACATGCCCGCCATCATGCCGTGTGTACATGGTTGCTCAAGCGCTTGATAGACAACTTGTTGCCACAGTGCCGGGCGCTCCCGCCGGGAACAAGACTTCATGTCGAACTATGTCATCGATCGAGGCTGAAGGCCGAGGTTGTCGAAACTCAAATACAGGAATTGCTCGTTGAACGAGTACCTGCATTGCAGGTGGACATCGGGGCCAGCGACCCAGCACTCACCGTCTTCAGAACGGATGCATGGCACGACAACCGAGACGCCCAAAGCGCCTACCTTCTGATAGCTATTGAACTTCGCGACGCAATCAGTGCCGTCCTGTCCAACGGCGTTGCGGAGGCGGGCGTCGCTCTCCTGGTCGGACGCCGACGCCTTGCGTCACCGTCCATGTCCACCGGACTCCTTTTACATCGGCCGGCTAAGGGCCCGCTTGATTTCCCTGCCGTGACGCTCGAACTTGCTGCCCGGTGGGGACAATCCTCATCCGATCGTCTACGCACGGTATGGACGCACGGTCTGATCGGCGATGGTATCAGTTGTGTCCGACAAGCCGCGTCATTGCCGGACGAGGCGCGCTGGATCGGACTCGAGACGTCAGTGGGCGACTGTTCGGGTGCAGGGCCGTGGTTGGCCGTAGCCCTTGCCGCGGAAAGGGCTCGAACTACGGGCGATCCACAATTGGTGCTTTGTGGCGAAGGTCAAGAACTGATCGCCCTCATGTGCGGAAAGCAGACATGAACGACAACAAGAACGAAAACAAAACCCGGTCGGCCGGCTTCTTCATCGGTATCGCGGCCGTCATCGTATTCCTTGCACTCAGTCTCGCGGTATGGGTAGAGGGGCCTCATCGTGGGTGGTCGCTCGAGACCCGGATCATCGCCGAGCTTTCCTTGGCATGCGCGTTTCTGTTAGCGATCGTGGCCGTCAAGTTCTTCGAGTTGGTATTGCTGAAAATTGCGGCGCTGAGGGCGTTCAGATGGTTCGCTCGTTTCGATGCCGGAAAACGCGCCGAATCTGCCGAATGCGACGATTCGGACGAGTTACCACAACCGGTCAATCGCGCTACGGCGCTTCGCGACATCCTGAGTGACCGGCACGGCTGGCGCTGGCGCTACCGTGACCGCTGGGTGCTCGTTGCCGGCGACACCCCTCTCGTCAAACGTCTCGCCCCCGAACTGGCCGAGATCGGGTACGTCGTTCTCGGCAACACGGTTGTATTGCACGCAAACCAGATTCGCGACCAGCTTGACACCGAATGGCTCGATCAAGTCCGACGCTTGCGACGTCGTCGCCCGGTTGACGCCATCGTGGCGGTAACCCGAAACCGTAGTGCCACGAATGCCGCGTTCGATACTGACGAACTCGCGGCACGTCTTGCGCGCCATGCGCGCACGCTACGCTGGGCTGCGCCTGCTTATCTTCTGAACGCCACGGATTTTGGTAGCGAGTGGCAGGATCCGGACGAAGCCATTGGCTTGACGTGGGCCAATACGCGGATGAATGAAGAGACGATCGATGCATCGCTGCGAAGCCTCATCGACAACCTCGCGGATGCGGGTGTTGTACGTCTCGCGGCGGATGCCCGTGATCGTTATCCTGCGGAACTGTCTCAGCATGTTTCGAGGCTGCACGATGCGCTATCGAATCTGATACAGCAAGCCACTGAATCCAGCGTCTGGCGGCATGCGGTCTACGGTCTGATATTTGCGCCGCTGTTCAAGGAGCGTGACTTAACGCCACCGGGTCCCGTTCCAGAGAACGACGACGATACGCCCGGCAATCCTCAACACCGAACCCTCTGGCAAACCATCGCCGACCACAGTCGCAAGGTTCACGGTCGCCGCGTCGGTTTTTCTCTGTCGGCCACGGCAGCCTGGATGGTGACTGCCCTGATCGGTTGCTGGTTCGCCGGCACGATGCTGTCCGGCTTTGCCAACCGCGCAACGATCGGCAGTGCAACGGAGACGGTCGCGAAGTTCACCGAGCCCCTGAACCCGACACAGTCGCTGCAAACGCTCACCGATCTCGATCGACAAATGGACACGCTCGAAATCCATCAGCGTACCGCTGCGCCTTGGGTTACCCGTTTCGGCCTGAACCGCGACCGCGCGCTGCTCGATGCCCTGTGGCCTTACTACGCCGATGCCGCCAACCGCATCTTCGTCAACCCGATTCGCCAGAAGCTCGAAACGAGGCTGCATCAGCTGGCGTCCCTATCCGACGCGGAAATCGCCAGTGGCGGCGATGCTCAGGTACAGGCTGCTTACGACACGCTCAAGACCTACATGATGCTTGCCAAACCGGAGCGCGCCGTGGCCACGTTCCTGATACCGCAACTCGTCGCAACGTCCGCCCCTGAACGCCCGACCCATTCGCAACTGTCGAAGGGCGGTTGGGAAGACCTGCGTCGGCAAGCGATCGCGTTCTTCGCCAACCACGTTGGCCGTGGCGCTGCATCCGCTCAAGCCGCACTTGCGATTGCCCCGGACGGCAACCTGATCGCGTCGACCCGCCAGACGATCATCGGTGTCCGAGGCATCCAGCACTCCGGGGATGCGATCTATCAGCAGATCATCGACGAAGCGACACCGAAATACCCGCCGCTGTCACTTGCGACGCTACTCGGCGACGCGGCGTCGCAATCCTCTGCCGGCGGCGCAACGAGCCGAGGCCTGTTCGGTACGACGGCAACCGTGCCTGGCGTATTCACACGTGCTGCGTGGGACGATCGGATCTCGAAGGCAATCGACGAAGCCGGCGAGCAACGCGGTGTGGGGGGCGACTGGGTGCTCTCCGACACCAAGGTTGCCAACGCATCGTCGTCGACATTGAAGGCTGAACTGCGTCAGCGCTATTTCGACGACTACGCACGGGCGTGGGCGCTCTTCCTCAACAGCCTGCGCTGGCAACATGCCCCGACGCTGTCGGCCACAGCCGACCAGTTGACGCTACTGGGCGATCCGCAGCGCTCACCGCTCGTTGCGTTGATGAATGCGATCGTCTATCAGGCGGGCACGGGCGCCAGCGCTCAGTCGCTGTCCGACACGCTGCTCAGCAAGGCGCAGCAACTGGTTGGGGCAGACGAAAAGGATCCGTCGAAGCAGGCAAAACCTCAGCTCGCACCGCTTGCCGCCACATTCGGGCCGATCGTGCGTCTGACCGGCAGCGATCTCGTTTCAGGCGCGCCGTCCGGCGGCAAGGGGAACACATCGCCGGCCTCAACCGGCGACCTGAGCCTGGCACGCTACCTTGAGCGGATCACGGCCATGCGCCTGAAGACATCGCAGATCGTCTCCAGTCCGGATCCGGACGCAATTGCGCGTCTGGCCGCTCAATCCGTGCTGCAAGGCAAGACATCCGATATTGCCGATAGCCGCGATTACGCGAGCCGTGTCGCCGCGAGTCTCGGCGAACCATGGTCAGGCTTTGGCGCGCTGTTCCGCGCACCGTTCGACCAGTCCTGGCAAGTCATCGTGCAGCCGGCCGCGTCGAGCTTGAACGAAATCTGGCGCACCGCGATCCTTGCCGACTGGAACAAGACATTCGGCGGCCGCTATCCGTTCGGGGATTCCGACAACGACGCATCGCTGCCCGAGATGGCGCGCTTCATGCGCCCGGATAGCGGCGTGATCGCGCAGTTCGTGACGTCGCAGCTGGCCGGTGTCGTCGAACGGCAGGGCGACCGATGGGTCGCTTCGCAAGGTACCGATTCCGGCGCATTGACGATCGATCCGGCGTTCCTCAACGGGTTGAACAAGCTCACGCGCACGTCGACGATCCTGTTCCCGTCGGGTGACGCGCGTGTGCGTTACGAACTGCGGGCCGAGCCGACGCCGGGCGTCACCGACATGAGATTCGTACTGTCCGGCCGCGAACTGCATTACTTCAACCAGAAGCAGGAATGGACACCGTTCGAATGGCCGGGACAATCGCTCGAGAACCTGTCGCATATCGAATGGCAGACGGAGCAGGGCGGGTTGCGCACCGCACTCGATTCGCAGGGGCGCTTCGGTCTCGTCCGGTTGTTGGAGCGCGCGAAGGTCGTACAGCAGGACAACGCGCGCTATTTGCTGACCTGGACGCCAGACACGAGTCAGGGTATCCCGCTCAAGGTGCAATTGCGCAGCGAAGCCGGCGGCGGTCCGCTCGACGTTCTCCAGTTGCGCAATTTCGTGTTGCCGGCACGTATTTTCGTGACGGGATCGGCAAATGTCGGGGCTCGGGTATCGGCAAGCGGCCCGCCGCCGCTGCCGATGTCGGCGATCGAGGCAGCGAAGCATGTAGCCGTGCCATTGCCACCGGGGCTTCCGGGCGGAGGCGCCGTGCCGGACACGGTCATGCCGGCGACGACGGAGCAGGCATCCGGTCAGCGTACCGCGCTCGAATTTGCTCAGACGAAAGCGCAGGCCGCTGAGCGCGGAGCGGCGCAACAAACGGCCGCAGCGAAGGCCACAATTTCGCCCTTGGCGACCACGTCGGGACTTTCCGAATCCTCCTCCAGTCCGTTCGGACACGCCCTCAGCCTGTTGGGCGACGCATTCGTTTTTTGAGATATGCCATGACGCTTGCCAATTTTGTGAAGACACTCGTCGGCGGTCCCCGTATCGCTTCGCTCCAGCGGGCACGGACGGATACCTGGGCCACATGGGTTGCACCGATACCGGGCGAGCATGCATACGGACGCGATCCCGGCTACGAAGACGCGTTCTTCGAACTGAAGGACGAAGCCGGCAAGCTGTCGGGAATCGATGACGGGTTGATCATTCGCGCATGCGAACACCTGCTCAAGGAGACCGGCAAGGATTTGCGGCTCGCCGGCTACTACGCGTTCGCACGCCTGCGGCAGGACGGCCCGGCCGGGTTTGCCGATGGACTTGAGCTGGCCGCTGCACTCGTCGACCGATTTGGCGAGACGGCTTTGCCCGTCCGTCACGAAGCCAAGAAGGCCGCGCTTGAAATGCTGGCGACTGCGCGCGTGATCGAAACGCTGGAGAGTCGTGGCGACTTCGTGCCGGTCGATCTCGAACGCACGTTGGCCGCACTCGACGTGCTCGTGACGCATACGGCCGCGTGGCCCGATGCGGCTCGTCCAAATTTGCAGCCGCTCGTTTCCCGGTTCGAGAAAAAGGAGGCGTCGGCGCGCGGCGTCGATTCCGGCATGGCGATGCCGGCAGCGACTGCGCCGGGCAAAACGTCGGCGGGCTCGATTGCGTCCACACGCGATCTGCTCGATCAGGCACGCGCGATGTCGGCGTGGCTCCGCGATCAGGAAAACGGCTACTTGCCTTCGGTGCGCCTCGTGCGAAGCGTTCGGTGGGATACCTTGCATGACGTGCCGCCCGCAGACGCCGCGTCACATACGCGTCTGGCGCCGCCCCGCGCCGAGTTGCGTCAGCAGATGAAGCGTCTCGTGCTGCAGAAGCACTGGCACGAGTTGCTGGAGCGCGTCGAGGGGGCATTCATGGAAGGCGTGAATCACCTGTGGTTCGATCTGCAGTACTTCCAGCACGTGGCGCTCGATCACGTCGGTACGCCCTACAGCGCGTGGCGGGAATTGCTGCGCGCCGACTTTGCACTGTTTCTCGAACGATTGCCAGGCGTCGAACGGCTGGCATTCAGCGACGGCACGCCATTCGCCGACGACACGACACTCGAGTGGATTGCCCGCCACGCGGTCGTACGCGACCTGGACGCGGGAGAGACGGTTGCGCCGCTGCCGGTTTCCGCAGACAGCGAGGGCGATGCAGCCGGCGACTGGCCGGAGATCGAAACCCAGGCTCGCGAACTGGCTGGCCGTGAAGGTATCGAGACGGCGTTTGCGTGGCTCGAGGCGCTGCCCGGCATGAAAACCGATCGACATCGCTATTTGCAGCGGCTCGTGATGGCCCGGTTGGCCGATCATGCCGGCCGTCACGATACGGCGCTCGCACTGCTCGCCGACCTCGACGGAACGTCCCGCTCACTGCCGCTGATGCGCTGGGAGCCGGCGCTGACGTTCGAGGTCAAGCAACAACTGGTCAAGGCATTGAAAGCGATGAGCAGCCGCAAGGATGCCGACAAGCCGGCACTCGCCCGCCGCATCGGCGAACTGCATGCGGAACTCGCGGTACTCGATCCCGCGCGTGCATTGACCCTTTCGTAACGGATTCCCATGGACAACAACGATCCCATCCTGCGCTACTACGAAGCGGAAATGCGTTACCTGCGCGAGTCCGGCAAGGAATTCGCGAAGGCCCACCCCGACCGGGCGCGCCTGCTCAATCTGGACCGCGTCGGCGATCGCGATCCGTACGTCGAACGTCTTTTCGAGGGCTTTGCCTTCCTGACGGGCCGGCTCAGGCAGAAACTCGACGACGAATTGCCCGAGTTGACCGAAGGGCTCGTCAGCCTGTTGTGGCCGCACTATCTGCGGATGATTCCCTCGCTGTCGATCGTCGAGCTGACGCCGTTCGCGGAGAAGCTGCAGAAGACCGAAGTCGTGCCGGCCGGCGTACCCGTGCGGTCCGCACCAATCAACGTGCCGTCGCCGGGCGGGGCAGAGGGCGGGACGCCGCGCACGGTGCAATGTCTGTACCGGACGACACAGGCCGTTGCGCTGCAGCCGGTGTCGATCACGCATGCAGGGCCTGCCGTACGCCACGACGGTCGCTCGGTGATTCGTCTCGGTTTCTTGCTGCATGGTTCCGCGCTGCGCAGCGAAACGGATCTGTCGCGGCTTCGGTTGCATCTGAACGCGGATTTGCCGACTGCATTCGCGATGCATCTTGCGCTGACACGTCAGGTCGATGCGATTGACTGGCGCGTTCCGGAAGTCCGTGACGGCGAACCGGTGCCGCTCACCGGCGTGACGATCGAACCGGCAGGTTTTTCGACGGAAGAACGGCTGTGGCCCAAGGCCGATGCGGCGTTTTCCGGATATCAGCTGCTGCTCGAATACTTTACGTTCCGCGAGAAATTCCTGTTCGTCGATCTGTGCGGGCTGGACGTCTCGACGCTTCCCGAAAAATCGACCCGCTTCGAGCTGGAGATTCTCCTGAAGGATGCCTATCCGTCGGACCAGCGTTTCAACGCGGAGAACGTCCGGTTGTTCTGTTCGCCGGTCATCAACCTGTTCGAACTGGATGCCGAGCCGATCGAGATCGACCATCACGAAACCGAATATCGCGTGGTGCCGGCCGGCCATCAGGGCGAGCACGTCGAAACGTATTCGGTCGACGCGATCGCGACGTTCGATCACGATACGGCCGAGCGATACGAATACGTGCCGTTCGCGACGTTCCGGCACCGCGGCGGCATGCTGCGGCACGAGGCGCCGGAGCGCTATTTCCACGCGCGCGTGCGTTCGGGCGTATCGGGGCTGCACGAAATGTGGGTGATTCTCGGCGGTCATGCGTGGGAAACGATGGATACGCTACCCGAGGAAAGCCTGTCGCTGCGTGTGACGGGCACGAACGGGTTGCTGCCGCGCAAGGGGTTGCGCGAAGCGAGCCTCGACGAGCTGGCGGCCAGCACGCCGAACGTTGCAAGCGTGCGCAATCTCGTGTCGCCGACATTGCCGCTGTATCCGCCGACAGACGATCGCTTCCAGTGGCGCGTGCTGTCGCATCTCGCGCCGAATTTCCTGTCGATGATGAATGCGGAGGTGTTGCGCGGTGCTTTGGCGTTGTACGACTGGACGCACGAGGAACTGAACCGGCGGCGGCTCGCCGGCATCCTGCACGTGTCGCAGGAAATGATCGAGGAGGTGTCGGGCGGGGCGGTCGAGCGTGGCGTGCTCATTGAAGTCACGCTTGATGCACATGCATTTTCCGGCGGGGGCGACGTGATGCTGTTCGGTGAACTGTTGCACCGGTTCTTCGGCGCCTATGCGGAGATCAATCTGTTCACGAAGCTGGCGATCGTCAGCCTGCCGTCCCGCTCGCGGACGGAATGGCCGCGCAGCAAGGCTCAGCGGGCGCCGTTATGAGTCTTTCGATCGATCGGAGGAGTGCTGAAGCCGGTGAGCCGAAAGGCCTGCCGGCAGTGGCTGTGAAGTTGTTCGAGCGGGCGCCGAAGATGACGTTCATGCAGTTCTGTCGTCTGCTGGAGGCCTGTGCGCCTGAACGTCCCGGGCTCGGTACGCGCGACACGCTTGAACATGAGCCGGTGCGATTCCGGCCGCGTTCGCGGTTGGGGTTTCCGGCGGGTGAGATGGCCGCTGTCGAATTCGACGATGAGCACTCCGATGCACCCACGACCGTGCGTACGACTTTCATGGGTCTTTATGGTGTCGATGCGGCCATGCCGTCGCACATGATCGACGAGATCGTGTTGCGGGAGGAGGGGCATGAAGCGGTCGAGGCGTTTCTCGATCCGTTCAACCACCGGATGGCGACGCTGCTTTATCGCGCTTGGAAGAAATATCGTTATCCGGAACGCTTTCGTGCCGGTGGTGTCGACGATTATTCGCAAAGCCTGTTGTGTCTGGCGGGATTCGGGTGGGGCGACAAGCCTTCGCGGGCAGGCTTGCCGAACTCGCGGATGCTTGCATTGCTGGGGCTGTTGATTCAGCGTACGCGTACATCGGAAGGGCTGGCTGGTGTGGCGGCGCTCGCCGCGCCGGGGGCCGACGTTCGTGTCGACGAGTTCTGGACGGTGACGACGCGTAGCGGGCGACCGAAACCGTTGACGTCGGCGAAGCCGGATGAGGATGGTCTGTCGGACGGGAAGCGCAAAGGGCTCGGTGGCGGTTATGTGCTCGGCAGGCGTCTTGCGTATCGCAGCCGGGCGGTGCGTTTGACGTTGCGACCTGCCGATGCGAAGCAGGCCCAGGATCTGTTGCCGGGCGGATGGCTGCATCGAGAGGTGATGGCATTCATCCAGCTGTATGTCGGCATCAAGGCCGACGTGCATTTGCGGATGAAAGTGTCGACACGGTTCGTGCCACCTCCGACCGTCGGCATCGAATGTGCCGCTCCCGCGCCGCGTCTCGGCTGGACGACGGTGTTGCCTTCAGTCGATGAGCGCCTGATCGATATCGCGCTCGGTGTGTACGAGGCGTTTCCCGTGCCGCAACCCAACCCGCATCTCGCGCCGCAAGCAACCTGATTCCGGAGTTTCCATGTTTTATCGAGTGAGTGCGGCCACCGCTGCCGCTGTATTGCTGCTGTCGGGGTGTGGTGCCTGGCAGTCCGTGTCGGATGCGTCGTCGAATGCCTATCGTGCCGTTTTTTTCAAGCAGGTGAAGGTGCTTGATGTCGATCTGACTGCACGCGCCGAGTTGAATCCGGACGACGCGGGACGACCGACATCGGTTGCCGTTCGCGTCTACCAGTTGAAGGATCGCAAGATATTCGATGCGGCGTCGTATGACGATCTGTTGAAGAACGATCGGACCGTGCTGGATCAGGATCTGCGAGCGGATATGTCGGCTGTTGTGAACCCCGGCGCTTCGTCGAGCTTGTCTCAACCGATGCAACGCGAGACGGAGTATGTGGCGATCGTCGCGTTGTACCGCGCCCCCGGAGCTGCGGCAGACTGGAAGCGGGTCGTCGAGAAAAAGAAGCTTGATCCGGATAAGCCTCTACGTATCGGTTTGACGTCGAATGGATTGCAAATGGCGGGGGATGGGGCGAAGTGAACGTCACGCAACCCATTCGGAGCGGGAATAAACCATTCACGCTGTCCAAACGACTCAGGCTGGCAGTTTTGCTTGGCGTTGTCGTGTCCGTTCACGCGGTGGCTCGAGATGTGCCGTCTCCATCCATTGCGCCGCTCGCTGGAAAGCCGGATGGTTTTGTGCCCAAAGGCTGGAAGCTGGAATTCCAGACGAAGGGTGACCTGAACGGCGATGGCCGCGACGATCTTGTGCTGGTCTTGCGTGACAATGATCCTGCGAACGTGATATCGCATGGCGGCATGTGCGAGAACCCGTTCGACGCGAATCCGCGCATTCTTGTCGTTGCCTTTGCGCAGCCAGACGGCCGGTACGCTGTCGCGTTGCGAAACGATACGCTCATACCGGCCCGGGAATCCCCCTGTCTCGCGGATGCTCTGGAAGAAGGGGACGTGATGATCGACCGGGGCACGTTGCGGGTCACGCTGAGTCGCTTTTCCAGTGCAGGGAGTTGGGAAATGGGATCCACCACCTATACATTCCGGTGGCAAGATCGGAATTTCATGCTGATCGGCTACGACAACTTCTCGACAATGCGCAATACGGGCGCCGTGCGAAACCTCAGCGTGAACTACTCGACAGGCAAGGCCAAGATATCGATCGGAAATGTGTCCGACGATCGCGAACGTACACGCTGGGTAAAGCTGCATACGCAGCGTCGCTGGACACTGGATCAGATTGGCGACGGCTTCGAGTTTTCCCGGTCGCTGCCAAGCATCGAATAGTCGTCAATGCTGGCGTGCATGGCGTCATCACGACGCCATGTCCTGCGACCCATGCGCCGGACAACCGGCGGCATGGGCCGCACTGGGATCACCGATCATCTTCCCGCACCGACGACGGATGCCGGCACAGCGCCCGAACCTCCATCTCCATATACGGAAACAGCGGCAACTGACTCAGCAGGTCATGCAGTTGCTGCACGCTTTCGACATCGAAAATACTGACGTTCGCATACTGCCCGGCGATCCGCCACAGATGCCGCCAGGTCCCTTCGTTCATCAGCCGCTGGCACATCGCCTTTTCTTCCGCCTTCAGCGTGGCCGCCTTGACCGGATCCATGTCCGTCGGCAGACGGACGGTCATTTCCACATGAAACAGCATCCTGCACTCCTTGCGTTGTCGATTCGTCGAACGGGAAGGCCGCTCACGCCTGCGCGCGGGCTCGCTCGACTTCGCTGCCCGGCACGTCCTGCTTTTCCGCGAGCAGCGAGAAATCGAAGTCGATCAGCGCGAACTGCCCGTCGACGCCATACGGCTTGCCTTCCGCGCCTTCGGCCTGCTTCACTGCCGGGATCAGCCCCTCGCGCGTCGCGAATGCGAAGTCGTCCCACAGATGCGGATCGCCTTCGATGTTGATCTGCGTCGTCAGCTTACGATAACCGTCCGCCGAAACGAAGAAGTGAATGTGCGCCGGACGATGGCCGTGGCGGCCGAGCTGGTCGAGCAGTTGTTCGGTCTTGCCGCCCGGCGGCACGCTGTAGCCGACCGGCAGCACGCTGCGGAAGCTGTAGCGGCCTTCGGCGTCGGTGCGGATCGAACGGCGCAGGTTGAACGCGGGCTGCGAGGGATCGAAGTACGAGTAGTTGCCGAGATGGTTCGCGTGCCATACCTCGACCAGCGCGTTCGCGACCGGCGTGCCGTCGTGGCCGAGCACCTGGCCGCGCATGATGAGCGTCTGGCCCGGATCGGTGCCGTCGTCGAGTCGTGCATGCCCCAGCGATTCCGGCGCGCCCGCCACGTACAGCGGCCCTTCGATCGTGCGCGGCGTGCCGCCCTGGATGCCGGCCTTCGCTTCGGCTTCGTCCATCCGCACGTCGAGGAAGTGCTCGAGGCCGAGGCCGGCGGCGATCAGGCCGAGTTCCTTGCCGGCTTCGTTCAGGTAGTTGAGCGCCGTCCAGAATTCGCTCGGCTGTACGTCGAAGTCCTCGATCGTGTAGCAGATGTCCTTCACGATCCGGTTGACGATCGCGCGCACGCGCGGGTTGCCGGGCTTTTCCGCGGCGTCGTCGAAGGTCTTCAGCAGGGCGTCGATGGCTTGCTTGTTCATCTGTGTCTCCGGTTTCGGTTGTCGTGTGGGGTCAGCGGGCGTCGCGTCGCATCCGTTCGATGCGGGCCCAGTCGAAGGTGATGCCGAGGCCGGGCGCGGCCGGCAGGTGCAGCTTGAAATCCTCGTAACGCAGCGGCTCGACGAGGATTTCCTCGGTGAGCAGCAGCGGGCCGAACAGCTCGGTGCCCCATTTCAGCGAGTCGAACGTGCTGAACAGCTGCGCGGACGCCATCGTGCCGGCCGCGCCCTCGAGCATCGTGCCGCCGTACAGTTCGATGCCGGCCGCCGCCGCGATCGACGCGACGCTCGCCGCACCCTGCAGGCCGCCCGACTGCGCGATCTTCACCGCGAACACGTCGGCCGCGCGATCCTGTGCGAGCGCGAACGCATCGACGGGGCCGTGCAGCGCCTCGTCGGCCATGATCGGCACCTGCGCGAGTTGCGTGAGGCGTTTCAGCCCCGCACGGTTCGTCGCGGCAATCGGTTGCTCGACAAGGCTCACGCCGGCTTCGGCGAGTCGTGCGCCGGCCCAGATCGCGTCGGTTTCACTCCATGCCTGGTTCACGTCGACGCGCACGTCGCCGCGCTCGCCGAGCGCGCGCTTGATCGCGATCACGTGCGCGACATCGTCGGCCACGGCGTTCGAGCCGATCTTCAGCTTGAACGCGCGGTGGCGGCGCGCGTCGAGCATCGCTTCGGCTTCCGCGATGTCGCGCTGCGTGTCGCCGCTCGCAAGCGTCCATGCGACGTCCACAGCATCGGTCCGGCGGCCGCCGAACAGCTCGGACAGCGGCACGCCGAGGCGGCGCGCCTGCGCATCGAACAGCGCGGTCTCGATCGCGCATTTCGCGAAACGGTTGCCCTGGAACAGCTTGCGGGCGCGGGCCATCGCGGCGCCCGGGCGGGTCGCGTCCATGCCCTGCAGCAGCGGCGCGAAGTAGGTGTCGACGTTGACTTTGATGCTTTCGGGGCTCTCCTCGCCGTATGCGAGACCGCCGATGGTAGTCGCCTCGCCGACGCCTTCAATACCGTCCGTGCATCGAATACGGACCAGCACGAGGGTCTGGCAATTCATCGTGGCGACCGACAATTTGTGGGGCCGGATCGTCGGCACGTCAACGAGCAGCGTCTCGATGCGTTCGATGGTGGCGGCAGTTGCTATCATGCGATTCCTCCTGTTGGTGCACATGGTAGGAATTCCCGCCCCGCGTCGTCCAACACTCTTTCCGACTACTTCCATACCTTTGAGGCATGAAATGGAATTGCGTCAGCTCCGCTACTTCATCGCCGTCGCCGAGGAAATGAACATCACGCGGGCGGCCGAGCGGCTGCACATGACGCAGCCGCCGCTCAGCCGCCAGCTCCAGGCGATCGAGGACGAGATCGGGCTGCCGCTGTTCGAGCGCGGTGCGCGGCCGCTGAAACTGACGGATGCGGGGCGTGTGTTCTATGCGCAGGCGAAGCGCCTCGTCGACCAGGCCGACGAACTCGGCCCGCTGACGCGGCGGCTCGCGCAGCTGTCGGAGCGGATCGTGATCGGTTTCGTGCCGTCGACGCTGTACGGCGCGCTGCCGGACGTGATCCGCGCGTTTCGCGAGGCGCAGCCGGAGGTCGAGCTGTCGCTGATCGAAATGTTCACGCTCGAACAGCTCGGTGCGCTGAAGGGCGGGCGGATCGACGTGGGGTTCGGCCGGCTGCGGTTCGACGACGACCAGCTGGTGCGCGAGGCGCTGATCGAGGAAAAGCTGATCGCGGCGCTGCCGGTCGGGCATCCGCTCGCCGATCCGGCCCGGCCGCTGACGCTCGCGGATATCGCGAACGAGACGCTGATCGTCTATCCGAGCACGCCGCGGCCGAGCTTTGCCGATCAGCAGCTGTCCGCGCTGCGCGACGGCGGGCTGGTGCCGGCGGCGGTTCACGAGGTGCGCGAGTTGCAGACGGCGCTCGGGCTCGTGGCCGCGCAGGTGGGCGTGTCGCTGGTGCCGGAAAGCGTGGAAGGGGTGCGCGTGAAGGGGGTGGTCTACCGGCGGCTCCCGGAGCCCGCCGCGACGTCGCCGATCATCATGAGCCGCCGGCTGCACGGCGAAAGCGCTGCCACGGCTGCGTTTTGTGCGATTGCGCGGGAGATGATCGTGCCGGCGGGGTGACGATCGTCATTGTGTCTTCAAATCGCAACTAACGGTCTATTTCGGCCAGGGCGGGCAGATGCGGGCAGGGCAGCACGGCTTCATGCCGATCCGGGCAAAGCCACGACCAGCCGGGCAAGCCGCCAGCCGCCAGCCGCCAGCCGCGCGAGCGTATGCGGCGTTAGCGCTTCCCGTCGAGCGTTTCCGACGGCGATTCGCCAAACTTCTCCCGATACGCGATCGCGAACCGGCCGAGGTGCGTAAACCCGCAATCGAGTGCCATATCGGCGATCCGCCGGTCGGACGCCGCGCCGCGCAGCAGCTCGCGCGCATGGTCGAGCCGCGTCGCGCGCAGGTACTGCATCGGGCTCATCCCGCGGAACTGCAGGAACGCGTCGCGCAGCGTCCGTTCCGGCACGTTGGCGGCCTGGACGATATCGGCGAGCTGCAGCGGCTGCGCGTAGTGCGCGTTCACGAACTCCTGCGCGCGCCGCACGAAGCCCGGCGCCGGGTCGCGGTGCGACGGCTGCAGCACGGATGGCGGGTGGCCTTCGATCAGCAGGTCGATCAGCAGGTGCTCGAGCTGGGATGCGACGCGCGGGTTCGCGTTCGCACGTTCGAGCAGTTCGGGCGAACGTGCGACGAGCATCAGCTGCTGGCGCCACGCGGCGAGCGCGGCGTCGCTGACATGCAGCACGGGATCGAGCGTCGCACGCGGGTCGCCCGTCAGCGAGCCGACGGTCGCCGCATCGATGCGCAGCACGAACTGCTCGCAATCGGCCGACAGCATCGCGTCGAAGCGCTCCCCGGGCGCGCACAGCACGCCGGTCTGGCCGTCGACGCCGAGCTGCCGCCCCATCGCGCGCACCTCGGCCTGGCCGGACAGGCAGAACATCAGCAGGTAATAGCCGTCGACCGCGTCGACCTGCACGCGCATCGCATCGCCGAATGCGATCGTGCCGATCCCGAGCCCGCCGAGCCGGACGAAATCCATGTGCGACGCACCACGCGTGCGGCCGTTCGGCAGCAGCGCATGCGGCTGCATCACGCGCGAGATCCGCTCGCGCGTCTCGTCGAGATCGCGGGATTCGAACAGCCGGTGCGCGCGCAGCGCGAACGGCTCGAACGACGTTGGGGACATGGGCATCAGCCTTGGTGTAGACGGCCTGCGCATCGATCCGATCATTGGGTCGCGATCGTGCGCCGGGTCGTGTGTGCCGTCATGCTAGCGCAGAAATCCGCCGAAAGTGGATATTGCGCCGCCGCAATCGCACTTTCCGGATAGACGCCGAATATTAGCTTTTCAAAAATCGGCTCCATGCATTCAACGCAACGGATCGACAAGGAGTCCGACATGGAGCAGACAGAATCGCCCGTCGTTTTCGCCGCGCGCAACGACGCGTCCGACGTGACCTTTCCGCACGAAGACGGCTCGCGCGTGCCGTACAAGGTGTTCAGCTCGCGCGCGGTCTACGATCGCGAGCAGGAACGCATCTTCCGCGGCCCGACGTGGAACTTCGTCGCGCTGGAGGCGGAAATCCCGAACGCCGGCGACTTCAAGAGCACGTTCGTCGGCGATACGCCGGTGGTCGTCACGCGTACCGAGGACGGCACGCTTTCCGCCTGGGTGAACCGCTGCGCGCACCGCGGCGCACAGGTGTGCCGCAAGTCGCGCGGCAACGCGAGCTCGCACACGTGCGTCTATCACCAGTGGAGCTTCGACAATTCGGGCAACCTGCTCGGCGTGCCGTTCCGGCGCGGCCAGAAGGGGATGTCCGGGATGCCGGCCGACTTCGATCCGAAGCAGCACGGGCTGCGCAAGCTGCGCGTCGACAGCTATCGCGGGCTCGTGTTCGCGACGTTCAGCGACGAGGTGGCGCCGCTGCCCGACTATCTCGGCGAGCAGATGCGCCCGTGGATCGACCGGATCTTCCACAAGCCGATCGAGTATCTCGGCTGTACGCGCCAGTATTCGAAGTCGAACTGGAAGCTGTACATGGAGAACGTGAAGGACCCGTATCACGCGAGCATGCTGCACCTGTTCCATACGACCTTCAACATCTTCCGCGTCGGGATGAAGGCGCGCTCGATTCCGGATGCGAACCACGGGCTGCACAGCATCATCACGGTGACGAAGACCGGCGACGACACGTCGGCCGCCTACAAGCAGCAGAACATTCGCTCGTTCGACGAAGGCTTTCATCTGGAAGACGAATCGATCCTCGATCTCGTGTCGGAATACGACGAGGACTGCACGAACCATATCCAGCCGATCTTCCCGCAGCTCGTGATCCAGCAGATCCACAACACGCTGGTCGCGCGCCAGATCCTGCCGAAAGGCCCCGACAACTTCGAGCTGATCTTCCACTTCTTCGGCTACGCGGACGATACGCCCGAGCTGCGCGCGCTGCGCATCAAGCAGGCGAACCTCGTCGGGCCCGCGGGCTATATCTCGATGGAGGACACGGAGGCGACCGAGCTCGTGCAGCGCGGCACGGTGCGCGACGGCGACGCGACGTCGGTGATCGAGATGTCGCGCGGCAATCCGGACCAGCAGGACACGGTGATCACCGAAAGCCTGATCCGCAAGTTCTGGGTCGGCTACCAGAAGCTGATGGGCTATTGAAGCGGGAGCGCGCAATGATGGAAAACCTGACGGAAGACATGAAGACGTGGTTCGAGATTTACATGCTCCAGAACCGCTATATCGGACACCTCGACAACGACCGGCTCGAAGCGTGGCCGACGATGTTTACCGAAGACTGCACGTACGAAATCGTACCGAAGGAGAACGCCGACCTCGGGCTGCCGGTCGGGATCGTCCACTGCACGAACCAGCGGATGCTGCGCGACCGCGTGGTGTCGCTGCGGCACGCGAACATCTTCGAAGAGCATACGTACCGGCACATGACGTCGGGGCTGACGATCGTCGCCGAACGCGACGGCGAGATCGACACCGAGAGCAACTACGTCGTCGTGCAGACGCGCAGCAACGGCGAGTCGAACGTGTACCAGGCCGGCAAGTACTACGACACGGTCGTGCGCACGCCGGACGGGCTGCGCTACAAGACCAAGCGGGTGATCTACGACACGTCGCGCGTGCAGACGCTGCTCGCCACCCCGATCTGATACGGAAGCAAGGAACAGACATGACCGAAGCAACGCTCGCCGAGTGGCATCCGCTCGGCGCTTTCGACGAATTCTCCGAAGACGAACCGGCGGCGCGCGTCGCCGGCCAGAAGCCGATCGCCGTGTTCCGGATCGGCGACGAACTGTTCGCGATGCATGACCTCTGCACGCACGGCCATGCGCGACTGTCGGAGGGCTATGTGGAAGACGGCTGCGTCGAATGCCCGCTGCACCAGGGGCTGATCGACATTCGCACCGGCGCGCCGAAATGCGCGCCGATCACGGAGCCGGTGCGAACCTATCCGATCCGGATCGTCGACGGGCAGGTGGAAGTCAATGTCGGCTGATCCGTTCGTGATCGTCGGCGCCGGCCACGCGGCGCGGCGCACGGCCGAAGCGCTGCGCGAGCGCGACGCCGCGGCGCGCATCGTGATGATCGGCGCGGAACGCGAGCTGCCGTACGACCGGCCCGCGCTGTCGAAGGATGCGCTGTTGACGGACGGCGGCGAGCAGCGTGCGTTCGTGCGCGATGCCGCGTGGTACGACACGCAGCGCATCGAGCTGCGGCTCGGCACGCGTGTCGACGCGATCGAGCGCGATGCGCTGCGCGTACGGCTCGACGACGGCACGACGCTGCCATATGCGCGGCTCGTGCTCGCGACGGGCTCGCGGGTGCGCGCGTTTGGTGGCGCGATCGACGAAGGCGTCAGGCCGCATTACGTCCGCACGGTCGACGATGCGCGTGCTTTGCGTGCGCAGCTTGCGCCGGGCCGCCGCGTGGCGGTGCTCGGCGGCGGCTTCATCGGCCTCGAGGTCGCGGCGGCGGCGCGCCAGCTCGACTGCGACGTGACGGTGATCGATCCGGCGCCGCGCTTGCTGCAGCGTGCGTTGCCGGAAGTGGTCGGCACGTATGCGCGTCAGTTGCACGACGTGCGTGGAGTGGTCTTCCGGATGGAGACACTGCCGCGCGCGATTCGTCGCGCACCGGGCGGCGGCGCGATCGTCGAGACCGATCGTGGCGGCGTGCCGGCTGACATCGTCGTGGTCGGCATCGGCGTCGTTCCCAACGTCGAGGTTGCGCAGTCGGCCGGGCTCGATGTCGACAACGGAATACGTGTCGACGCGGGCTGCCGCACGGTCGATCCCGCGATCTTCGCGGCGGGCGAGGTGACGATGCACTTCAATCCGCTGCTCGGGCGTCACGTGCGGATCGAATCGTGGCAGGTGGCCGAAAACCAGCCGGCGGTCGCGGCCGCGAACCTGCTCGGTGCCGACGAGACCTATGCGGAGCTGCCTTGGCTGTGGTCCGATCAGTACGACTGCAACCTGCAGATGCTCGGGCTGTTCGGCAGCGAGCGCACGATCGTCGTGCGCGGCGATCCGGCGAACGGGCCGTTCACGGTGTTCGGGCTGGGCGACGGCGGCAGGATCGTCGCGGTGGCCGCGGCGAACCTGGGGCGCGACATCGGCGCATCGCGCCGGCTGATCGCGGCGGGGGCGGTGCCCGATCCGGTGAGGCTCGCCGATCCGGCAGTGAACCTGAAGACGTTCATGTAGCAGGCGTACGGTCGTCCGGCCCGGCATGCGGTGACGATGCCGGCCGGCGCCATGCGCGATCCGCCGGTCCGCGCCGGTGGGTCGCGGCTCGCGCGTCGCGCGTCGCAATGTTTGTCGGCGGCCCCGCAACCGGTGCATATTAGCGGCATCGTTCGCCCGACCGGTTGCCCATGACGCCAGACAAAGCCCTCGAACTGAAACGCAGCAAGCGCCGCGCGCTGTGGCTGCTGCTGGCCGCCGTCGCGGTGTTCGTCACGACGATCCTGCTGCCGCGCGGCCCGTGGGTCGACGGCGTCAAGGCCGTAGCCGAAGCCGCAATGGTCGGCGCGCTTGCCGACTGGTTCGCGGTCGTCGCGCTGTTCCGTCGCGTGCCGATCCCGTTCGTGTCGCGCCATACCGAAATCATTCCGAAGAACAAGGACAAGATCGCCGACAACCTCGCGGTGTTCGTGCGCGAGAAGTTCCTCGGCCCCGACGCGCTCGCCGCGCAGATCCGCCAGCACGATCCCGCGCAGAAACTCGGCGCGTGGCTCGGCGAGCCGGCGAATACCGATGCGCTCGGCGGCTATGTGACGAAGCTGATGAGTTTCGCGCTCGACATGACCGACGACGCGCGGATCCAGTCGTTCGTCCACGACGCGTTTCGCGCGGTGATCGACCGCGTCGACCTGTCGCAATCGGCCGGCGCGATCCTCGACACGCTGACGAAGGACGGCCGCCACCAGGCGCTGCTCGACGACGCGATCGAACAGGTGGTCGATGTGCTCGACAAGGAGGAGAACCGCGAGGTGATCGCGGGCTTCATCGTCGAATGGCTGAAGACGCAGTACCCGAAGGTCGAGAAGATCATGCCGACGCAGTGGTTCGGCGAAAACGGCGCGCGGATGCTCGCGAGCGCGGTGAGCCGCGTATTGGAAGGCGTGGCGGCCGATCCCGAGCACGAACTGCGGCAGCGCTTCGACCGGACGGTCATGCGGTTGACCGAGCGGTTGAAGCACGATCCCGCGTTCATCGAGAAGGGCGAGGAGATCAAGCGCTATATCCGCGACGGCGCTGCGTTCAACGAGTATGTACGCGACGTGTGGGATCAGTTGCGCGCGTGGCTGAAGGCCGATCTCGCGCGCCCCGATTCGACGCTGCACCGGCAGGCCGCGACGCTCGGCGGCTGGCTCGGTGCGCGGCTGGCGGAGAGCCCGGCATTGCGCGCGTCGCTGAACGAGCACGTCGAGAAGGCCGTGCACGAGATGGCGCCGGATTTCGCGGATTTCCTGATGCGCCACATCCGCGACACGGTGCGCAACTGGGATGCGCGCGAGATGTCGCGGCAGATCGAGCTGAACATCGGCAAGGATCTGCAATACATCCGCATCAACGGCACGCTGGTCGGCGGGCTGATCGGGCTCGGGTTGTATCTGGTGTCGCTGGTGCCGCGCTGGGCGGCCGGCTGGCTGCACTGACACGGCCACCGGTATCGCGCGGCGGGCCGTGCCCGTGCATCACGCGTGCGCTTTCGAGCCGTGCAGTTGCAGGCCGAGCGCCTTGATGACCTTCAGGATCGTGCCGAAGCTCGGGTTGCCGTCGTGCGACAGCGCCTTGTACAGCCCTTCGCGCGACAGGCCCGCATCGCGCGCGACCTGCGACATGCCGCGTGCACGTGCGATCACGCCGAGCGCGTGCGCGATGAAGGCCGGATCGTCGCCGGCTTCCTGCAGGCACGCTTCGAAGTAGTCGGCCATGTCGTCTTCGGTCTTCAGATGGTCGGCCGAATCCCACGGCCGGGTGCTGATCTTGTCCATCGGTTACTCCATGTCGAGATGCGCGAGCATCGCGTGCGCGGCGCGGATGTCGGCCTGTTGCGTCGATTTATCGCCGCCGCAGAGCAGGATGACCCAGATCGTTCCGCGCCGGACGTAGTAGACGCGATAGCCGGGGCCTTGGTCGATCCGCATCTCGACGACCGGTGAGCCGGCGGACTTCCAGTCGCCCGGATTGCCCATCGACAGGCGGTCGATGCGTGCCTGGATGCGGCGCTTCGCGACGCGATCGTGCAGGCCGGCAAACCAGGCGTCGAAGACGTCGGTGGTCCGGATGCTGAACGTAGGCGCACTGTAGGGCATGGATTGCAGTATGTCAACCATGGTTCACATGTATCGTGTGTTGAATGTCGGTGCCGCTACAGTAGGGGCGCCCGCTTCGTTTGTGCTCCAAATGGCCGTTCGGCCGAAGTCGGGATCTGCCGAATCCGTCTACAATCAAAAACGTCTTTGCCGCCCGTGCGCGCCTGCCGCGCGCGGGCGGGTCCGTTTGTCCTCCGGTATCCGGAGGCGCCGCTGCGCATCGCCTGTTGCGCGGCGGGCAGTGCCGTGGTTTGTGTCCAGTAGGTAAAGCGTCCGCGTGCCGTAGGCCGGCGCGCGTTCTGAACGCCGCGCGCCCGTAAGCCGGGCAGGCGGCATCAACCGAGAGTCCCCATGAAAGCATCGGATCTGTTCGTGAAGGCGCTGGAAGCCGAAGGCGTCGAGTACGTGTTCGGCATTCCCGGCGAGGAAAACCTCGATCTGCTCGAATCGCTGCGGCGATCGAAGATCAAGCTCGTGCTGACCCGGCACGAGCAGGCGGCCGGCTTCATGGCCGCCACCTACGGCCGCCTGACGGGCCGCACCGGCGTGTGTATCGCCACGCTCGGGCCCGGCGCGACGAACTTCGTGACGGCCGCCGCGTATGCACAGCTCGGCGGGATGCCGATGCTGATGATCACCGGGCAGAAGCCGATCAAGTCCAGCAAGCAGGGCCACTTCCAGATCGTCGACGTGGTCGACATGATGCAGCCGCTCACGAAGTTCACGCGGCAGATCGTGTCGATCGGCAACATCCCGTCGGCCGTGCGCGAGGCGTTCCGCCGCGCAGAGGAAGAGCGCCCGGGCGCCGCGCACCTCGAACTGCCGGAAGACATCGCGCACGAGGAGGGCGACGGCAAGCCGATCCCGCGCAGCTACAGCCGGCGGCCGGTGGCCGAGGAGAAGGCGGTCGCGCATGCGGTCGACGCGATCCAGGCCGCGTGCCATCCGCTGCTGATGATCGGCGCGGGCGGCAACCGCAAGACCACCTGCAAGATGCTGCTCGAATTCGTCGACAAGACGGGCATCCCGTTCTTCACGACGCAGATGGGCAAGGGCGTGATCGACGAGACGCACCCGCTTTGGCTCGGCAACGCGACGCTGTCCGACGGCGATTTCGTGCACCGCGCGATCGAGCATGCGGACTGCATCATCAACGTCGGCCACGACGTGATCGAGAAGCCGCCGTTCTTTATGCGTACCGACGACAAGACCGTGATCCACGTGAACTTCCTCGGCGCGCAGGTCGACCCGGTCTACTTCCCGCAGATCGAGGTGGTCGGCGACATCGCGAATGCGGTGTGGCAGATGAAGGAAGCGCTCGCGCCGCAGCCGCACTGGGATTTCGCGCGTTTCGCGATGATCAAGGCGCATTTCGACGCCCATCTGGAGAAGGGCCAGCACGATCCGCGCTTCCCGATGTACCCGGTGCGGATCGTCAACGATTTGTACAACGCACTGCCGGTCGACGGCATCGTCTGTCTCGACAACGGCATGTACAAGATCTGGTTCGCGCGCTATTGGCGCGCGCACGAGCCGAATTCGCTGCTGCTCGACAACGCGCTTGCGTCGATGGGCGCGGGCCTGCCGTCGGCGATCGCGACCAGGATCGTGCATCCGCAGCGCAAGGTGATCGCCGTGTGCGGCGACGGCGGCTTCATGATGAATTCGCAGGAGCTCGAAACCGCCGTGCGGCTGAAGCTCGACCTCGTCGTGATGATCCTGCGCGACGACGCGTTCGGGATGATCCGCTGGAAGCAGGAGAACATGAACTTCCCCGATTTCGCGATGACGCTGCAGAACCCCGATTTCGTCGCGTATGCGCAAAGCTACGGCGCGCACGGGCATCGCGTCGAATCGGCCGACGATCTCGAGCCGCTGCTGCGCGAGTGTTTTTCGTCGCCGGGCGTGCACGTGATCGACGTGCCGATCGACTACTCGGACAACGAGCGCGTGCTGAACCGCGAGATCAAGCGCCTGTCGGCGCAACTCTGAATGTCCCGTTCACAGGAAGGAGTCGTTCCATGTTGAAGGAAACCTATCCGTACTACCTCGCCAACGAAGCCGTCTACGCGAACACCGATCTGGACGTGATGGACAAGTTCAGCGGCAAGGTGGCGACGCGCGTCGCGCTGGCCGACGCGAAGGCGATCGACGCGGCGATCGGCGCGGCGGTCGACGCCGCGAAGCCGATGCGCGAGCTGCCGGCCTACAAGCGGCAGGCCGTGCTCGACCATTGCGTCGCGCGCTTTCGCGAGCGTTTCGACGAGCTGGCCGAGGCGCTGTGCATCGAGGCCGGCAAGCCGATCAACGATTCGAAGGGCGAGGTGACGCGGCTGATCGACACGTTCCGCGTGGCGTCCGAGGAATCCGTGCGCATCGACGGCGAGATCATCAACCTCGAGATCTCCGCGCGTGCGCAGGGCTATACGGGCTATACGAAGCGCGTGCCGGTCGGCCCGTGCTCGTTCATCTCGCCGTTCAACTTTCCGCTGAACCTCGCCGCGCACAAGGTCGCGCCTGCGCTCGCGGCCGGCTGTCCGTTCGTGCTGAAGCCCGCGAGCCGCACGCCGATCGGCGCGCTGATCATCGGCGAGGTGCTCGCGGAAACCGACCTGCCGAAGGGCGCGTTCTCGGTGCTGCCCGCACATCGCGACGGCGCCGACCTGTTTACGACCGACGAGCGCTTCAAGCTGCTGTCGTTCACGGGTTCGCCGGCCGTGGGCTGGGCGCTGAAGGAGAAGGCCGGCAAGAAGAAGGTCGTGCTGGAGCTGGGCGGCAACGCGGCCGCGATCGTCGATGCGGACCAGCGCGACCGGCTCGACTACGTGGTCGAGCGTCTCGCGTTCGGCGCGTACTACCAGTCGGGCCAGAGCTGCATCGGCGTGCAGCGGATCCTCGTGCATGCCGATCTGTACGACGCGCTGCGCGAGAAGCTGATCGCGAAGACGCGTTCGCTGAAAATGGGCGACCCGAAGGATCCGTCGACGTTCGTCGGCCCGATGATCTCCGAATCCGAGTCGCGCCGGCTGTCGGGCTGGATGGATGCGGCCGTCGCGGCAGGCGCGAAGATCGTCGCGGGCGGCAAGGTCGATGGCGCGATGTTCGAGGCGACGCTGCTGGAAAACGTCGGCCGCGAGCAGGACCTGTACCGGAAGGAGGCGTTCGGTCCCGTTGCGATCCTCGAGAAGTTCGACCGGTTCGACGATGCGCTCGAGCGCGTGAACGACAGCGACTTCGGGCTGCAGGCCGGCGTGTTCACCGATTCGCTCACGCATGCGCAGCGCGCGTGGGACGAGCTGGAGGTCGGCGGCGTCGTGATCAACGACGTGCCGTCGTTCCGCGTCGACAACATGCCGTACGGCGGCGTGAAGGATTCGGGCCTCGGCCGCGAAGGGATCCGCTACGCGATCGAGGACATGACCGAGCCGCGGTTGATGGTCGTGCGGCGGCGGTAGCGCGCGGGCAGGCGGCGCGATGCCGCGACGGCACGCGGGCGGGCGATCGGGCCGGCCCGCGTGCCGTTTTTCATGGTGCCGCGCGCATTGGGCCGGCGCCGGGCCCGCACCGTGACCGCCTCGCACGGCGGGTCGCCCGAACACGCTCGACTGCGACCCTCGCCTCGTGATGTAATCGCGCGAAACTGCGGACCGGGGCACGACGCCGGAACGCGCGAATTCATTCTTCACGAGGTCGATTCATGTCCCCCGTCTCGGCATTCAAGCTGGTTTTGTTGTCGTTCCTCGCGATCGTCGCACTCGAATGCATCGCCAAGCGGCTGCGGCTGCCGCCCGCGGCCGCGCTGCTGATCGGCGGCATCGGCATCGCCTTCATCCCCGGCCTGCCGCCGATCAATCTCGATCCCGACCTGGTGCTGCTGGTGTTCCTGCCGCCGCTGCTGATGGACGGCGCGTACTTCTCGGTGTGGGAGGAGTTCAAGCGCAACGTCGGCGGCATCCTGCTGCTTGCGATCGGCGCGGTCGTGTTCACGACGTTCGCGGTCGGCTTCGCCGTGCACTGGGTGGCGCCGTCGCTGCCGTGGGCCGCGTGCTTCGCGCTCGGCGCGATCGTGTCGCCGCCCGACGCCGTTGCCGCAAAGGCCGTGCTCGAACGCGTCGCGCTGCCGCGCCGGCTGATGGTGCTGCTCGAAGGCGAGAGCCTGCTGAACGACGCGGCCGGCCTCGTGCTGTTCCGTTTCGCGGTCGCGGCCGCGCTCACCGGCGCGTTCAGCCTCGAGCACGCGGTCGTGCGCTTCGCGGAGCTCGGGCTCGGCGGCGTGGCGATCGGCTTCGCGGTCGGCAAGCTCGTCGTGTGGTTCCTGAAGCAGCTCGACGACGACTATCTCGTGATCACCGTCGCGGTGATCGCCGGCTGGATCGCGTACATCGCAGGGGAAATGGTCGAGGTGTCGGGCGTGATTGCGACCGTCACGGCCGGCATGATCGTCGGCTGGCATCAGCACGAGGTATTCTCGGCGGCCGTGCGCACGCGCGGCACCGCGTTCTGGCAGGTCATCGTGTTCCTGCTCGAAGCGATGGTGTTCGTGCTGATCGGGCTGTCGCTGCGCGGCGCGATCCACCGGCTCGGCGGCTTCGAGCAGGTGCTCGCCACGATGGTGCCGCCGATGCTCGCGGTGCTGGCGGCGGTGATCGTGTCGCGCTTCGTGTGGATCTACGCGGTCGAGGCGCTGAAGTGGCCGGTGCGCGGGATCGCGCGGCGCGGTGAGGCACCGGACTGGAAGGCCGCGACGATCATGAGCTGGGCCGGGATGCGCGGCGTCGTCACGCTGGCGATCGCGCTGTCGCTGCCCGAGGCGATGCCCGGGCGCGACGTGATCCTGGTCGCGTCGTTCGCGGTGATCCTCGTCACCGTGCTGCTGCAGGGCACGACGATCGGGCCGCTGATCCGGCTGCTGCGCCTGCCGCAGCGCGAAGAACGTGCGGCGCATCACCTGTCCGAGCCGCAGACGTGGGCGTACGTCGAGGCTGCGCAACTCGCGGCGATCCAGCCGCTCGTGCGCGACGAGAACGGTGTCGTGATCCATCCGCGCCTGCTCGAGCAGTACACGTATCGCGCGGAACTGACCGAGCGGACGAAGAACGCGCCCACGTATCCGGCGGAAGTGCGGGCCGCGCACTACGACGTCGTGCTGGCCGCGATCAAGGCCGGGCGCACGGAATTGTTGCGCCTGCACCGTTCGGGCCGCATCCACGACGAAATGCTGCATGCGCTCGAACGCGACCTCGACCTGCAGGAAGTGTCCGCACAGCACGCGCGCGGGTAAGGCCGCACACCTTCTTCACACCGCCATCAAGCGGCCGGCGCCAGCCGGCCCGAAGCGCGCATGGGCCGATCGTTGCCCGGCGCGCGTTTTTTCTTCCGTTCACCCGCCGATTCGGCGGATTTTCATCCGGCCCCAAATGCGACGGACAACCAGCCTTGCAGCGCATGCAAACCTTATGGCACCGGTCTCGCAAACGTTATCGTCTTTCGAATCCGGAAATGATCTGATTTAACTGTTTCCGTCTCTTTCTGCATATTTGGCAAAACTAAACCGGAACGAGATAGATGCTGTGTTCTAATTTCATTTAGAATCAGCCGGTTATGTTTATTGAGAGAAAGGATGCGGAGGTAATGCGGCCGCCAACGGGGAAACAAGCGGCGTCCGAAGCCCCGCAAGGCGGTGCCGACAGGCCAAATCGGCGGAATCAGGCGGGTTTTTCAACTGCCAATATAAGATAGCGTCCAAGTCGGATAAACAACTCCTATGAAAGAATCGATTGGAGATTCGGCGTTTGAAACTGTATTTATGAAAGAATCGAGCAGTGATAATGCCTCGGATTACCTCGAATCGGGGTTGTCGGTCCTCCTGGTCGACGACCAGCCGTTCGTCGGCGAGGTGATCCGCCGCGCGCTGCGCAGCGAACACGACATCGACCTGCACGTGTGCACGGACGCGCACCGGGCGATGGCGGTCGCGCGCGACGTGAAGCCGACGGTCATCCTGCAGGATCTCGTGATGCCGGAGATCGACGGCCTCGATCTCGTCCGTGCGTGGCGCGCGGACGCCGGCACCGCTCGCGTGCCGATCATCGTGCTGTCCGCGAAGGAGGAGCCGATCGTCAAGCGCGAGGCGTTCATCGCCGGCGCGAACGATTATCTGGTGAAGCTCCCCGACGCGATGGAGCTGGCCGCCCGGATCCGCTATCACTCGAATTCGTACCTGATGTCCCGGCAGCGCGACGAGGCGCTCGATTTCCTGTCGCACGACATGCGTTCGCCGCAGACGTCGATCCTCGCGCTGCTCGATGTCTACCGGGCCGAACACGGCGAGATGCCGGCGATCATGGAGCGCATTGCCGGCCATGCGCGGCGCGCCCTCGCGCTTGCCGACGGCTTCATCCACCTGACCCGCGCGCAGTCCGAGCGCCGCGCGCACGAGGTCGTGAGTCTCAACGAAATCGTGCTCGACGCCGTCGACCAGCTGTGGGAGAAGGCGGCCGGGTTCGGCAGCCGGGTCGCCGCGCACGTGCCCGATACCGAGTGCGTGACGATGGGCGACCGCATGATGCTGACGCGCGCGGTCGCGAACCTGATCGACAACGGGCTGAAGTACGGCCCGGCCGGCACGGACGTGCACTGCACGCTGGGCAGCGAGGACGGTGCATGGCTGATCGGCGTCGAGGATACCGGCGCGGGGATCGCGCCGGATCAGCGCACGGCCGCGACCGAGTCGTTCGTGCAGCTCGAGTCTGCACATGGCGCGGCGCGTGGCGGCTTCGGCCTCGGGCTCGCGTTCGTCCGCGCGACGGCGGCGCGGCATCGCGGCCAGATCCTGATGCGCAATACGGCGCGCGGCTTCATGGTCGCGCTTCGGCTGCCGGCGCAAGCGGAGCGGTGATGTCGCGGCGCGGCCTGCCGGCGCCGCGCTGCCCGCAGACCCCGATGCGTTCGTGGCGCGCCGTCCGGCGCGCAGGCGGGCGCGGATTTTTTCAACGCTGATTTTAGAAAGCCCATAACGAACATGGCCACCGTGACACCCCGCGCGACCAATGAAAGCCTGCATCCGACGATCGGCGCTGCCCGGCTGACGCTCGGCAATCGCATCCTGCTCAGCTTCGGCGTGCTGTTCGTGCTGATGCTGGTGACAGCCGGCGTGTCCTACGAGCGACTGCGCGCGATCAACAGCGAAGCCGTGAGCATCGAGCGCGACTCGCTGCCCGGCGTCTACCTCGCGTCGTCGCTGCGCGGTTCGGTGAACGAATCGTTCATGCTGCTGCAGCAGGCGACCTTCGTCGATACCGAGCCCGAAGCCGCGCAGCGCAATCTCGCGAAGATCTCCGACGCGCTGAAGGAGATCGAGTCGCTGTCGATCGACTACCAGAACACGACGTTCCGCGACGACGACCGGCAACGCTTCGCGGCGTTCCGCGGCGCGTACGACCACTACGCGCCGTTGCTGAACGAAGCCGTACAGAAGCGCCGGGGGTCGCACGAGGAAGCCGTCGCCGCATACGCGAAGACGGTGCCCGCGTGGATCGAGGTCGTGCGCAACGCGAACGTGCTGGTCCAGGAAAACCGCAAGTTCGCCGAGCAGTCCGCAAAGCTGATCCGCGAATCCGTGCAGGACACCGAGGTGGTGCTCGCGACCGCCCTGGCGTTCGTGCTGCTGACCGCGCTCGGTCTCGGCTACATGCTGTACCGTTCGGTGACCGTACCGATGGCGCGGCTCGTCGAGGTGCACGACGTGATGCGCACCGGCAACCTGACGCGCCGTCTCGATCTGCGCCGTCGCGACGAATTCGGCACGCTCGAGACGGGCTTCAACCGGATGGCCGACGAGCTGACGGAACTCGTCGCGCGCGCCCAGCAGTCGTCGCTGCAGGTGACGACGTCGGTGGCAGAGATCGCGGCGACGTCGCGCGAACAGCAGGCGACCGCGAACGAAACCGCCGCGACGACGACCGAGATCGGCGCCACCTCGCGCGAGATCTTCGCGACGTCGCGCGACCTACTGCGCACGATGAACGAAGTGGCCGGCGTGGCCGAGCAATCGGCGACGCTGGCAGGCGTGAGCCAGAGCGGGCTCACGCGGATGGGCGAGACGATGCGCAGCGTGATGGACGCGGCCGGTTCGGTGAACGCGAAGCTCGCGATCCTCAACGAGAAGGCACTGAACATCAACCAGGTGGTCGCGACGATCACCAAGGTGGCCGACCAGACCAACCTGCTGTCGCTGAACGCGGCGATCGAGGCCGAGAAGGCCGGCGAGTACGGCCGCGGCTTCGCGGTCGTCGCGACCGAGATCCGCCGCCTGGCCGACCAGACGGCGGTCGCGACCTACGACATCGAACAGACGGTGAAGGAAATCCAGTCGGCGGTGTCGGCGGGCGTGATGGGGATGGACAAGTTCTCCGAGGAAGTGCGCCGCGGCATGCTCGACGTGCAGCAGGTCGGCGGGCAGCTGTCGCAGATCATCGCCGAGGTGCAGACGCTTGCGCCGCGCTTCCAGATGGTCAACGAGGGGATGCAGACACAGGCGAACGGCGCCGAGCAGATCACGCAGGCGCTGTCGCAGCTGTCGGAGGCCGCGCAGCAGACGGCCGAGTCGCTGCGCCAGTCGTCGCAGGCAATCGACGACCTGACGCTCGTCGCGAACCAGTTGCGCACCAGCGTGTCGCGCTTCAAGGTCGACGCGTGACGCGCGCCGACGCGCAGAACGGTGCCCAGGCGCTGTTCCTGATGTTCGAGCTCGACGGCGAACGCTATGCGCTCGACGCGGCCGGCATCGAGCAGGTGCTGCCGCTCGCGGTCACGAAGGCCGTGCCCGGCGCGCCGGAATGGATCGCCGGGCTGCTGATGCGCGGGAGCCAGCCGGTGCCGGTGATCGACGTGTCGATGCTGGCGCTCGGGCGCCGCGCGCGTGCGTTGCGCTCGACGCGGCTCGTGCTGGTCCGCCACCGTGCGGACGCGGCCGGCGGCGGGCGCACGATCGGGCTGATCGTCGAGCGTGCGACGCAGACGATGCGGATCGACCGCGCGGCGTTCCGGTCGAGCGGCATCTCGACCGCGCGCACGCGCTGGCTCGGGCCCGTCGCGAACACGCCCGATGGCGTCGTGCAGCAGGTATCGGTGTGCGACCTGGTCGACGACGTGGCGCGCCTGTATCTGTTCGACGGCCCGCCGGGCCACGGGGGAGAGTCCGCATGAAAGAGTCCGAATCGCGATTTCGCGGCTGGCTGCTGCGGGAGACCGGCATCGACCCCGATTCGCTCGGCAACGATTTCATGACCCGTGCGCTGACGGAACGCGTGCACGCGCTGCAAGCGGACGGCGAGCGCCTGCTGTCGGCGGCGCGGCCGCCCGTGACGCAGGATGCGCTCGACGCCTACTGGCAGCAGCTCAACGCGTCGGCCGACGAGCGGCGTGCGCTCATCGAGCTGTTCGTCGTGCCCGAGACCTGGTTCTTCCGCGACCGCGAGGCCTTCGCGACGCTCGCGCGGCTCGCGGCCGAGCGGCTCGCCGCGCTGCCCGGCCGCGTGATCCGCGTGCTGAGCGCGCCGTGCTCGACGGGCGAGGAGCCGTATTCGGCGGCGATGGCGCTGCTCGACGCGGGGCTCGACCCGGCCAGCTTCACGATCGACGCGATCGACCTCAGCGTGCGCGCGATCGAGCAGGCGCGGCTCGGCTGCTACGGGCGCAATGCGTTCCGCGGCACCGCGACGGAGTTTCGCGTGCGGCACTTCACGCCGACGCGCGCCGGCTGGCTGCTCGACGAGCGCGTGCGCGCATGCGTGCAGTTCAGTCAGGCAAACCTCGTCGAACCGGCCG
>NZ_JAAGPP010000018.1:0-464 GCF_017104975.1 Burkholderia sp. Ac-20344 | reverse complement strand
AAAAAAAAAAAAATGACAAAGCTAAGTTCGTCGTATGCCAGTCCTACCGTTCTACAATCGGTAAATATGAACTAATCTTAACCATAGCCACGACCGGATTTTATGCCCTCATTTCATACCTAAACTTGTGTTGCGCTATGTCAATATGTGACCATCCAGATGCGCACTCCATCCTTCATGTTCGCCGTACATCTTTACACCATGTCCACGTCTAGTGTTACGACATATAGTATATTAACAATGTGACACGAGTGTGGACAGTTGCAGAACAATACATACTAAGCACTACACTGATGTACCTACACGTATGTGTAGATAATATGAATTGTCATACTGAGTTAAAGGAGTTTATAGTGTCTCAAGTCACTTCTGAAACACTGATTGTTGTGAATCTTGTTATAGTGTGTATTTGACTTTATTAGTACGTACTTTTCGTTATATTTTTTTTTTTTTTTTTTTAATTA
>NZ_JAAGPP010000207.1:0-12214 GCF_017104975.1 Burkholderia sp. Ac-20344 | reverse complement strand
GGCCGATGCGCCTGTGCCCAAAGCTGTGGATAACCTGTTGGCAGCCGGTGGACGAGCTGTGCCGCCGGCGCTCACGGACCAGCAGGCGGAGGCGCTCGACGCGATCCGCGCCGCGCAAGGTTTCGCGCCGTTCCTGCTGCACGGCGTGACGGGCAGCGGCAAGACCGAGGTCTATCTGCATGCGCTCGCGTCGCTGCTCGACGCACGGCGGGACGCTCAGGCGCTCGTGCTCGTCCCCGAAATCAACCTGACGCCGCAGTTCGAGGCCGCGTTTCGTGCGCGCTTCGCGGGTGCGCTCGCCGACGATGCGATCGTCACGCTGCACAGCGGGCTCGCCGAGGGCGAGCGGGCGCGCAACTGGCTCGCCGCGCACACGGGCCGCGCTCGGATCGTGCTCGGCACGCGCCTCGCGGTGCTCGCGTCGATGCCGACGCTCGCGCTGATCGTCGTCGACGAGGAGCACGAGCCGGCGTACAAGCAGCAGGAAGGGCTGCGCTATTCGGCACGCGATCTCGCCGTGTGGCGCGCGAAGCAGCTCGGCATCACGGTCGTGCTCGGCTCGGCGACGCCGTCGCTCGAAAGCTGGTGGCAGGCCGAGCAGGGCCGCTACACGCGGCTCACGCTGTCGCGCCGCGCGGTGGCCGACGCGACGCTGCCGACCGTGCGGCTGATCGACCTCGAAGAGGAACGGCGGCGCGGGCGCGCGTCGATGGGCGGGCTGTCGGGGCCGCTCGTCGCGGCGCTGAAGGCGCGGCTCGAGCGCGGCGAACAGAGCCTCGTGTTCCTGAACCGGCGCGGCTACGCGCCGCAGCTCGCATGCGACGCGTGCGGCTGGGTCGCGGGCTGCCCGCGCTGCAGCGCATATGTCGTGCTGCACAAGCCCGAGCACGCGCTGCGCTGCCATCACTGCGGCTGGGAAGCGCGCATTCCGCGGTCGTGCCCCGAGTGCGGGAACGTCGATATCGCGCCGCTCGGGCGCGGCACGCAACGCATCGAGGAGGCGCTCGCCGAGGCCGTGCCGGGTGCGCGTGTGCTGCGGATCGACGCGGACAGCACACGCCGCAAGGGCAGCGCGCAGGCGCTCTTTTCCGATGTGCACGCGGGCGAGGTCGATATCCTCGTCGGCACGCAGATGATCGCGAAGGGGCACGACTTCCAGCGCGTGTCGCTCGTCGGCGTGCTCAATGCCGACACCGCGCTGTTCTCGCACGACTTCCGCGCGAGTGAACGGCTGTTTGCGCAGCTGATGCAGGTGAGCGGGCGCGCGGGGCGCGCCGGGCTGCCGGGCGAGGTGCTCGTGCAGACGCGTTATCCGCGGCATGCGCTGTACCACGCGCTCGGGCGGCAGGATTACGTCGGCTTCGCGAATTCGACGCTCGGCGAGCGCCGCGACGCGCACCTGCCGCCGTTCGTCTACCAGGCACTGCTGCGCGCCGAAGGGCGCACGCTCGACGCGGCGCTCGCGTTCCTGCTGCAGGCCGCGGCCGCATTGCCGGGGCTGCCGGGCGCCGATCGCGTGACCGTCTACGACGCGGTGCCGATGACGATCGTCAAGGTCGCGAACGTTCATCGCGCGCAGTTGCTGCTCGAAAGCGCATTGCGGGCGGCGCTGCAGCATGCGCTGCGCGCGTGGCAGCCGGAGCTGCGCGCGCTGAAGGGCGTGCTGCGGTGGAGCGTCGAGGTCGATCCGCTGGATATCTGAGCGGCGCGCCGTGCGGCCGGCGTGCTGCGTGGCGCTGCGTTGAAGCCCGGGCCGCCGGGCACCCCGAACCGTCTTTTGCCGCCAGGCCGCACCTCCGGCCACACCTCCAGCCACACCCAGTGCAACCCGTTTTCGTCCGCCGCCACCCGCGCGGAAGGTTGCGCACGCATGTCAAACCGGCCCGCTCAGGGAAAACACCGATCCTCCGACCACGGGCAACTCCTAGGTTGCAACCATATAAGTGGCTGATTATATTGACTAACCTGAGGGTGCAACCTATCTCGCAATTTGGTTGCACCTTTTTATTGCGTGCCGTAGGATTTCGCGCATCCTCTCACACCACATTGCCGGGCTCGCACCGGCGCACGAACCCACCATGGCAAGCACGACTCTCGGCGTCAAAGTCGACGACCTTCTCCGCTCGCGCCTCAAGGACGCCGCCGCGCGTCTCGAGCGCACCCCCCACTGGCTGATCAAGCAGGCGATCTTCGCGTATCTCGAGCGGATCGAGCACGGCCAGTTGCCGCCCGAGCTGTCGGGCCACAGCGGCGTCACGGAGCTCGCCGACGGCCAGGCCGCGGACGGCGACGACGACAACTCGCCGCATCCGTTCCTCGAGTTCGCGCAGAACGTGCAGCCGCAATCGGTGCTGCGCGCGGCGATCACGGCCGCGTACCGCCGCCCCGAGCCGGAATGCGTGCCGTTCCTGCTCGGCCAGGCGCGCCTGCCCGCGAACCTGCAGGCGGACGTGCAGGCGCTCGCGACGAAGCTCGTCGAGGCGCTGCGCGAGAAGAGTTCGGGCGGCGGCGTCGAAGGGCTGATCCACGAGTTCTCGCTGTCGAGCCAGGAAGGCGTCGCGCTGATGTGCCTCGCCGAAGCGCTGCTGCGCATTCCCGATCGCGCGACCCGCGATGCGCTGATCCGCGACAAGATCAGCAAGGGCGACTGGCGCTCGCACGTCGGCCACGCGCCGTCGCTGTTCGTGAACGCGGCGACCTGGGGGCTGATGATCACCGGCAAGCTCGTGACGACCAACAGCGAAGCGGGGCTGTCGTCGGCGCTGACACGCCTGATCGGCCGCGGCGGCGAGCCGCTGATCCGCAAGGGCGTCGACATGGCGATGCGCCTGATGGGCGAGCAGTTCGTCACCGGCGAGACGATTTCCGAAGCGCTGGCGAACAGCCGCAAGTACGAAGCGCGCGGCTTCCGCTACTCGTACGACATGCTCGGCGAAGCGGCGACGACCGAAGAGGACGCGCAGCGCTACTACGCGTCGTACGAACAGGCGATCCACGCGATCGGCAAGGCGGCCGGCGGCCGCGGCATCTACGAAGGCCCGGGCATCTCGATCAAGCTGTCGGCGCTGCACGCACGCTACTCGCGCTCCCAGCAGGACCGCACGATGAGCGAGCTGCTGCCGCGCGTGCGCGCGCTCGCGCTGCTCGCACGCCGCTACGACATCGGCCTGAACATCGACGCGGAAGAAGCCGACCGCCTCGAACTGTCGCTCGACCTGCTCGAGGCGCTGTGCTTCGATCCGGATCTCGCGGGCTGGAACGGCATCGGCTTCGTCGTGCAGGGCTACCAGAAGCGCTGCCCGTTCGTGATCGACTACCTGATCGATCTCGCGCGCCGCAGCCGTCACCGCCTGATGATCCGCCTCGTGAAGGGCGCGTACTGGGATACCGAGATCAAGCGTGCGCAGGTCGACGGCCTCGAAGGCTATCCGGTCTACACGCGCAAGATCTACACCGACGTGTCGTACCTCGCGTGCGCGAAGAAGCTGCTCGCGGCGCCGGACGCCGTCTACCCGCAGTTCGCGACGCACAACGCGTACACGCTGGCCGCGATCTACCAGCTCGCGGGCCAGAACTACTACCCGGGCCAGTACGAATTCCAGTGCCTGCACGGGATGGGCGAGCCGCTGTACGAGGAAGTCACCGGCCGCGACAAGCTGAATCGTCCGTGCCGCGTGTACGCGCCGGTCGGCACGCACGAGACGCTGCTCGCGTACCTGGTGCGCCGCCTGCTCGAGAACGGCGCGAACACGTCGTTCGTGAACCGCATCGCGGATAAAACCGTGTCGGTGAAGGAGCTGGTTGCCGATCCGGTCGACGAAGCATCGAAGGTCGTGCCGCTCGGTGCGCCGCACGCGAAGATCCCGCTGCCGCGCAATCTGTACGGCGACGAGCGTCCCAACTCGATGGGCCTCGACCTGTCGAACGAACATCGCCTCGCGTCGCTGTCGTCCGCGCTGCTCGCGAGCGCGCATTTCCCGTGGCGCGCGGCGCCGATGCTCGCCGACGACACGCTCGCCGACGCACCGGCCCGCGACGTGCGCAACCCGGCCGACCAGCGCGACCTGGTCGGCACGGTCAGCGAAGCGACGGCCGAACACGTGAGCGCGGCGCTTGCGCACGCGGTGGCCGCGGCGCCGATCTGGCAGGCGACGCCGGTCGATGCGCGTGCCGATTGCCTGGTGCGGGCAGCCGACCTGCTCGAAGCGCAGATGCACACGCTGATGGGCCTGATCGTGCGCGAAGCCGGCAAATCGCTGCCGAACGCGATCGCCGAGATCCGCGAAGCGGTCGACTTCCTGCGCTACTACGCTGCGCAGATCCGCGACGAATTCTCGAACGACACGCACCGTCCGCTCGGCCCCGTGGTCTGTATCAGCCCGTGGAACTTCCCGCTCGCGATCTTCATGGGCCAGGTCGCCGCGGCGCTCGCCGCCGGCAACACGGTGCTCGCGAAGCCGGCCGAACAGACGCCGCTGATCGCCGCCCAAGCCGTGCGCCTGCTGCGCGAGGCCGGCGTGCCGGCCGGTGCGGTGCAACTGCTGCCGGGCACCGGCGAGACCGTCGGCGCGGCGCTGGTGGCCGATCCGCGTACGCGTGCGGTGATGTTCACCGGCTCGACCGAAGTCGCGCGCCTGATCAACAAGACGCTGTCCGCGCGCCTCGACCCGGACGGCAAGCCGATCCCGCTGATCGCCGAAACGGGCGGCCAGAACGCGATGATCGTCGACTCGTCGGCGCTCGCGGAACAGGTCGTCGCGGACGTGATGCAGTCGTCGTTCGACTCGGCCGGCCAACGGTGTTCGGCGCTGCGCGTTCTGTGTCTGCAGGATGATGTCGCGGACCGCACGCTGACGATGCTCAAGGGCGCGATGCACGAGCTGGCGCTCGGCAACCCCGACCGGCTGTCGACGGACGTCGGCCCGGTGATCGACGGTGAAGCGAAGCAGACGATCGACACGCACGTCGCGGCGATGAAGGACAAGGGACATGGGGTCACGCAGTTGCCTGCGCCCGACGCATGCGCGCACGGCACGTTCGTGCCGCCGACGCTGATCGAGATCGGCAGCATCGACGAACTGAAGCGCGAAGTGTTCGGCCCCGTGCTGCACGTGGTGCGCTACCGCCGCAGCCAGCTCGACAAGCTGCTGGAGCAGATCCGCGCGACCGGCTACGGCCTGACGCTCGGCATCCACACGCGGATCGACGAGACGATCGCACACGTGATCTCGAATGCGCACGTCGGCAACATCTACGTGAACCGCAACGTGATCGGCGCGGTGGTCGGCGTGCAGCCGTTCGGCGGCGAAGGGCTGTCGGGCACGGGCCCGAAGGCCGGCGGCGCGCTGTACCTGCAGCGCCTGCTCGCGACGCGTCCGTCGGGCCTGCCGCGTTCGCTCGCGCAGACGCTGATCGCGGACGGCGCGGTGGAAGGCGACGCGCGCGGCAACCCGGCGGCGGCGCTCACGACGCTGCGCGACTGGCTGATCGAGCAGCGCGAGCCGGCGCTGGCCGCACGCTGCGACGGTTACCTCGCGCAGGTGCCGGCCGGTGCGACCGCGGTGCTGACCGGTCCGACGGGCGAGCGAAACACGTATACACTCGGCCCGCGCGGCACTGTGTTGTGTGTCGCGGCAACGCCGGGCGGCGCGCGCGCGCAGTTCGCGGCGGTGCTGGCGACCGGTAACCGTGCGCTGTTCGCGGGCGCGGCCGGCGAGGCGCTGGTCGCTGCGCTGCCGGCGTCGCTGAAGGCACACGCGGTCGTGCGCAAGCAGGCCGATGCGCCGTTCGACGCGGTGCTGTTCGAAGGCGACAGCGACGAACTGCAGACGCTCGTGAAGGACGTCGCGCAGCGGCCGGGCCCGATCGTGTCGGTGCAGGGCGTGTCGGTGGGCGCGTTCGAGAACGGCGATGCGGAAGATTACGCGCTGGAACGGCTGCTGACGGAGCGCTCGGTGAGCGTGAACACGGCCGCGGCGGGTGGCAATGCGAATTTGATGACGATCGGCTGATCATCCTTGCCGTTCGGATCAAACAAAGGAAGCGGCAAGGCGATCCCGAAGCCGCTTCATTTACCCTGGTACCAAGGAGATGCTATGCAACACACGATGAAAAAGGTGGCAGGCGCGACGTTCGTCGCGGTCATGTCGCTGGCGGGGACGGCCCATGCGGATGACGTGAAGATCGGTTACGCAGGGCCGATGACGGGCGCGCAGGCGCACTACGGCAAGGATATGCAGAACGGGATCGTGCTCGCGATCGAGGATTTCAACGCGACGAGCCCGAAGATCGGCGGCAAGCCGGTGAAGTTCGCGCTCGACACGCAGGACGACCAGGCTGACCCGCGCACCGGCACGACGGTCGCGCAGAAGCTCGTCGACGACGGCATCAAGGGCATGCTCGGCCACTTCAACTCGGGCACGACGATTCCGGCTTCGCGCATCTACGCGAACGCGGGCATTCCGCAGATCGCGATGGCGACCGCACCGGAATACACGCAGCAGGGCTACAAGACGACCTTCCGCATGATGACGTCCGACACGCAGCAGGGCTCGGTGGCCGGCACGTTCGCGTCGAAGGATCTCGGCATGAAGAAGATCGCGATCGTCGACGACCGCACGGCCTACGGCCAGGGTCTCGCCGACCAGTTCGAGAAGGCCGCGAAGGCCGGCGGCGCGACGATCGTCGACCGTGAATTCACGAACGACAAGGCCGTCGACTTCAAGGCGATCCTGACCAAGCTGAAGGCGGCGAAGCCGGATCTCGTCTACTACGGCGGCGCGGATTCGCAGGCGGCACCGATGGTCAAGCAGATGAAGACGCTCGGCATCACCGCCCCGCTGATGAGCGGCGAAATGGTGAAGACGCCGACGTTCCTGAAGATCGCGGGCAACGCGGCCGACGGCACGATCGCTTCGCTGGCAGGCCTCCCGCTGGAAGAAATGCCGGGCGGCAAGACGTACGCCGACAAGTACAAGAAGCGTTTCGGCGAAGACGTGCAGACGTACTCGCCGTATGCGTACGACGGCGCGATGGCGCTGTTCAACGCGATGAAGAAGGCCGATTCGACCGATCCGGCGAAGTACCTGCCGGTGCTCGCGAAGACCGACATGGCCGGCGTGACGTCGACGCACGTCGCGTATGACGCGAAGGGCGACCTGAAGAACGGCGGCATCACGATGTACAAGGTCGAGAAGGGCGAGTGGAAGCCGCTGAAGAGCATCGGCGGGAAGTAAGCAGCCTGTGACGTGACGAACGGGCGGCGGCGCATGTCGCTGCCTCGCCGGTCATGTGAAAAAGCCACCGGGCCGTCGGGCCGGGTGGCTTTTTCTTTGGCGGTGCACGGCGGCCAGGTGGTACATACGGCTCCTGCCGGCGACGAATCAACGGTTTGGGTATGTTCCGACGGGTGCGCCGCGTGTGTACGTCAATGCCTCATCGATGCGACTGGCGGCAGTGCGAGGGTTACTTATCTTCACAGCACTTGTTGGGGCAATCGGGCAGGAAGGAAATTTCCACACGCCGCCCATTATCCACGTCCCCATGCGAATAGACGCGGGCGCTCGTCTTAATGGTTCCGCGTAGAAAACCGAATTGCTTCAGCAGCGCATACGCGGATTGCATTCGCGATTGTGCAAGGGGCAGTGCGCTTTGTTCGCTTTCCTCGGCATGGCCGCTAATCAGCGTTGTTTCCTTGTTTACATGACGTGCGTAGGCGATTTTCTGGTCTGCTGTCCAGTTTGCAGTGCGGACGATTTCAGAATTCGATACATATGAACTGTTTTTCGGAAAATGGATATCGAAATTTTCGCTTGCGACACACGCAGATGCGTGACTAGACGCGACGACGCATAGGCCAGCAATTAATTTCATAGTTTATTATCTGGTGAGTTTCGTTGTCGACGAGACGCCGGAGCGTCGCATAAATTTCCACATCCATTTTTGCAGAAAGGCAGAAGACTCACGCCGAGCTGCAAGTATCCTCCATGGCCGGTGCTATCGATTGGGTATGTAATTCGATTGACGTGCGTGTCAACATAGATATATTGAGGCTTGATGCCGAGCTGTATCAGGAAGTCTTTCAGCTGGTCACCTCTTGACTTTGCCAGATTCAAGGAGTTGCGTTCGCCGACATATGCGCTGGCGACAATTTGCGCCTGCACTTCAACATCGGGCCATTGCCGCGCAGCCAAAACCATATCCACTATCTTTATTCGATATGCATTTGGAATGCCGGGATAATTCAGGGGCACGCTTTCGAGCATGTGTTCCGATATCGTACAAGCGCTTGCGTGTTGAATAAAAGCCGCACCAGCAAGCGCAGCAAAGGGAGTCAGAAATTTTATCATTCAATCACCAAATATTCTTTTTTAAGAATTCACTTATGTCATCAAAGTGCGCGATGTAGCATGCAATGCTGTCTGCATTTCTATCTGCACCTTCTGGATTGGCTTGTGCCCAATATCCGATCCCTCGAGCAAACCCATAGTTGACGTCGTCCGAATCGAATGTGTCAATGTAATGGGAACATTCGTGAATGAGAATTTTCAATTTGCAGTTTCCAGCAACGTAAACATCCTCGACAGTGCAGAAATGCGGATAGATCGCGATTATTCGACGTGCCGAATCGGGCTTGCATACAGCCGCGTCATTTGCGCCAGTATCAGGGGCCACTGAGCATGTAAGTTGCCGCTGGCTTTGTTCGTCCCATCTGATGATCTTCTCGGGCTGCAGTTCGCACATAGCCGCAGCGAGCCTAGGGAGGCCGAAACTTAGTTTTTGACGTATCGCTTCGTCGCTTCGGCCAAACCAGAATTGCACTCTATCTCGGGCAATTTTATCCCATCGCGCCAGATCCGATATGCGCTCCTCAATTAAGATCACCGCGGTGTCCCGTAGTCGCATTATTAGGGATCTGAATGCCTTGTTACTCATGTTGGGGCAAATTGGCATCGTGTTGATTGATATATAGACCATGGACCCCGGATTGGTGTTGGTGACGGCCCCCGAATGGACGAGGACCCATTCTTCGCTTTCCTGAACTTCGAAGTCGTATTTATTTCCCGAAAAACCGCTCATCGCGTCAATGCCCCTTCGTATAGATTTTCAGAGATGCTGCGGCGTCGGTGGCAATTCGATGTGTTTGCCCGGCCGCGTCCGTGGTGCCTGCGAAGATCTGGCCGGTGTCGGTGACGATTCGATAGCGAACGTTGACGAGCGGGCGGTGCGCATCATCGAGCAACGTAAATTGCTCGTCATGTACGGCATCCGATGAGGCAAACGGCAGATGGGCTGCATCAGGTTGGCGCCCAGTCAGCGTCGCAGTCTCTCCTGCAGTAAAAGTCATCCGCATGCCGCGCTCAGCATAGAAGATCGGCGGTGGGTTGCATCCGCAGACATTGATATCCCCGCTCAATGCCCACTGTTTGCCGTTCGGGCCGGTGCCTGGCCAGCGCGGCCCTTGCGGTGCGATGTACCCTCCGCGCTCGCACGCCGTACAGTAGGTCTTCATATCCAGCGTGGCGATATGAACCTTCGGCGGCGGATTGGAACAGGTCACGCTGTCGAGGCCTTCGACAATCATGGCTTCCCCGGCGCGGTCGCCTTTGGCAAGAAAGTAGCGAATCATGGACGCTACCTCAGCGGGGCATGGACGAGCGGGTGACGACGCTAAATACAATGGACGACGCTACGCCTTGTCGTTCTGGACTATCGGTGATCGTGTCGCCGTTATCGAGTTCGCTGCCAACGAATGCGAGCGGCGCGAAGTCGGGCCCGTCTGCCAAACCCAGACCGCTCGTCACGCGCGCGGTTGAACCGTCCGGATAGTGGATCAGGTCGCCCACCGTGGCAGCTTTGCCCAAGTGCGGCGCTACTTCCCATGTGCCGGACGGCTCGCGCAACGCACCGCCGCGCGCTGTTGTCGCGCCACGTACCGCCAATCTATAGGCAGGCGGTGCGGGTGGCGGCACATAGGTGGGATCGAACAGGCCCGCAATGCTTTGCCCCTCCCGCACGTGAATGCCCCATGAGATGCGCAGCGTTTCGGTAATTCGGTCACCGTTGCTCAACCGGCTGCCGACCAGCGCGAACGGCTTGCCTCCGCTATGGTTGTTTCCCGCGCCGTCGATAATCGCGGCCTCGCTGCCGTCGTCATAGGTCACTACGTCGCCGACGCAGGCGACTTCTAATCCTGCCAGGTTCAGGCCGCTGGTTGCGGTGGTGACGCGTCCACCGCGTTCCGTGAGTGCGCCAACGGTGGCGAAAAGTGGGTCGGTCCTTTGGGTTCGTTTTTCATCCGGCTTCCCTGTCTCAGTAAATGGAATGGCTGCCTAGAGACGCTATTCCAGATAAGAAACGTCGATCAATCGGACGAATATGATTCAGAGCTGGTAACTTCTATTACTTGTTCCGTTCCGCCTGTTGCATTGACCGCGCGTGCGCGAATGCGCTAGCTCAATCGCGGATACTCAGTCCCTGCGCACGCGCAGCAGGAACTTCTGCAGCTTGCCCGTCGGCGTGCGCGGTAGCGCCTGCACGAACGCGAATTCGCGCGGGACCTTGTACGCGGCCAGCCGCTCGCCGCAGAACGCGCGCAATGCATCCGCATCGGGCACGCTGCCCGCGCGCAGCACCACGTGCGCCGCGACCGTCTCGCCCCAGTCGGGATGCGGGACGCCGACGACGGCCGCCTCGGCGATGTCCGGGTGCGCGCCGAGCACGTCTTCCACTTCCTTCGAATAGACGTTCTCGCCGCCCGTCACGATCATGTCCTTCAGCCGGTCGACGATGAACAGGTAGCCGTCCTGATCGATTCGCGCGATATCGCCGGTGCGATACCAGCCGTGCGGCGCAAACGCGGCGCGCGTTGCGGCCGCATCGTCGAGATAGCCGAGCATCATGCTGTCGGTCTTCAGCCAGATCTCGCCGGTCTCGCCCGGCTGCGCGTCGATGCCGTCCATCCGCACGACGCGCAGGTCGACGCCCGGGCCGCCGTGGCGGCCGATCGAACCGGCCTTCGCGATCTGCTCGTCCGGATACAGCGTCGTGCCGGCCGGGCCCGCTTCCGTCATGCCGTACACCTGGAAGAACGCATCGCTGCGATACGCACGCGCGAGCCGCTCGGCCTGCGCGGGGCCGATCGGGCCGCCGCCGTACAGCCATGCGCGCACGCTCGACAGGTCGAATGCGGCGAAGCCGTCGATCGTGTCGAGCGGCAGCAGGTACGACACCGGCGCGCCGAAATACAGCGTCACGCGTTCGCGCTCGACGGTCTGCAGGAACCGCAGCGGATGGTATTCGCGCAGCAGCACGACGGTGCCGCCCGCGTACAACGTGCCGCCGAACCAGTTGTTGAGCGGCGACGAATGCCAGATCGGCATCGCCATCAGCGTGCGCTCGTGGCGGCCGATGCCGGTCGCGAGCGCCGCCTGCATCGCCGCGAGCGTTACGGTGCGGTGGCTGTGCACGCAGCCTTTCGGGTGGCCGGTCGTGCCCGACGTATAGAGGATCTGCGCGATGTCGCCGTCGGCCGGCTCGATGCCCGCGAGGCCGTCCATCGACGCGCACAGCGTGTCGAAGCACGGCACGCCGTCCAGCTCGCCTTCGGTCACGAGCCGCCGCGCGGAATGCACGATGCGTTCGACCACCGGCGCGAGCGCCACGTCGAACAGCAGCGCCTTGCTGCGGCTGTGTTCGAGCACATAGTCGACTTCCGGCGCCTGCAGCTTGTGGTTGATCGGCACGAACGTCGCGCCGAGCCGCCACGCGCCGAACATCAGGTCGACGAAGGCCGGCGTGTTGAAGCACATCGCGGCGACGCGGTCGCCGGCCGCGACGCCGAGCGCGCTCAGCACGGCCGCCGCGCGGTGCGAGCGCTCGCGTGCGGCGGCATAGGTGATCGTCGCGGATTCGCTGACGAGGAACGGCTTGTCGGGCGTCGCACGGGCGGCGCGGTCGAGGGCGGCGACGAGGTTCATCGGGGCTCCGGGCGGGCGATCGAAGGTGAACTGGGCCGTACCAGGCCGGACGAACGGGCGTCAGGCCGGATACGCGCGCTGCAGCAGCGCGGCGACATCGATCGCGTGCGGGTCGAAGCCGCCCGCGATGCGGCCCCAGTCGGGCGCGGCAAGCCGCGTCGCGACGAACGCATCGGAGACGGCCGCCGGTGCATCGCGGCGCAGCAGGCATGCCTGCGCGACCACCGCGAGCCGCT
>NZ_JAAGPP010000206.1:0-12315 GCF_017104975.1 Burkholderia sp. Ac-20344 | reverse complement strand
CCGTGCGGCCCCGCGACGAGCCGGTGCGGCTCGGGCAGCAACCGTCGCTTGCGTTCGCGGCGTCGATGCTGGCCGGCGTGAGCGACGACAGCAGTGGCATGCCGCCGCGCATCGCGATCCACGGGTTCGGGCTGTTCGGGCCGAACGGGCCGCTGCCGACGCACCTGACCGAATACGCGCACGAACGCGCGGCGCAGCACGACGACCCGACGTTTGCTGCGTTCGCCGACCTGTTCCATCACCGGCTGATCCTGCTGTTCTACCGCGCATGGGCCGATGCACAGCCGACGGTGAACCTCGATCGCCCGGAGCGCGCACGGTTCGACGGTTATGTCGCGAGCCTGATCGGGCGGGCGGCACACGGCGACAGGCCGGCCGCTCAAGCCGATGCCGACACGCTTGCGCCGCATGCGCGCTATTTCCATGCGGGCCATCTCGTGCGGCACACGCGCAACCCGGAAGGGCTCGCGCAGATCCTGCGCCGGTATTTCGATGTCGAGGCCCGCATCGTCGAGCACGTGCCGCAGTGGGTCGCGATCGAACGTTCGCAGCGCTGCACGATCCGCGCGACGCGGCCGACGTTGCGGGTCGGCGCCGTCGCGCTCGGCATCGCGGTGCGCGATGCGCAGTCGCGCTTCCGGATCGTGCTCGGCCCGCTGTCGCTCGACGCGTACCGCCGCTTCCTGCCCGGCGGCCCGCATGCGCGGCAGCTCGCGCAATGGGTGCGCGAATACGTCGGCATCGAGTTCGACTGGGACGTGCAGCTCGAACTGGCGGCCGACGCAGTGCCGGCGATCGCGCTCGGCGCGCCGCAGGGCATCGGCCGCACCGCGTGGCTCGGGCAGCGGCTCGAACCGGGCCCGGCGCGTGACCTCGTCGTCCGCTACGACGTGCGGCGCGGCAGCGCCCCCCTTCATCGCGAAACCGCCTAAACGGGAACCGTCATGTCCGATATCGGCCGCGCCAACCTGTTCGGAAAACTGAATCCGTCTCTCTACGAGACGCTCGAGCAGGCGACCGGCTTCTGCCGGCTGCGCGGCAATCCGTACGTCGAGCTCGCGCACTGGTTCAAGCAGATGCTGCAGCGGCCCGACGGCGACCTGCAGCGCGTGCTGCGTCATTTCGGGATCGACGACGCCGCGATCGACCGCGGGCTGGTTGCCGCGCTCGACAGGCTGCCGCGCGGCGCGGGCTCGGTGTCGGATCTGTCCGTGCATATCGACGACGCCGTCGAACGTGCATGGGTGTACGCGACGCTGAAGTACGACGCGACACGCATTCGCGGCGCGGTGCTGCTGCTCGCGATCCTGAAGACGCCGCAGTTGCGCAACGTGCTGGTGGCGATCACGCGCGAATTCGAGCGTGTCGTGCCGGACGTGCTCGCCGACGAACTCGAATCGATCGTTTCCGGTTCGCCGGAGGCGCAACCGGCCGGGCAGGCTGCGCCGGGCGGCGACACGGCGATGCGCGGGGCGACCACCGCCGCCGACGGCTCCGCGCTCGCACGCTTCGCCGTCGACCTGACCGCCCGCGCGCGGGCCAGAGAGATCGATCCAGTGATCGGGCGCGATTCGGAGATTCGCCAGATCGTCGACATCCTGCTGCGGCGCCGGCAGAACAACCCACTGCTGGTCGGCGAGGCCGGCGTCGGCAAGACGGCCGTCGCGGAAGGCTTCGCGCTGCGGATCGCCGCCGGCGACGTGCCGCCGTCGCTGCACGACGTCGCGCTGTACCTGCTCGACATCGGTCTGCTGCAGGCCGGCGCGAGCGTGAAGGGCGAGTTCGAGAGCCGGTTGCGCGGCGTGATCGACGAAGCGATGTCGTCCGAGCGGCCGGCGATCCTGTTCATCGACGAAGTTCACACGCTCGTCGGCGCGGGCGGGGCCGCCGGCACCGGCGACGCCGCGAACCTGCTGAAGCCCGCGCTCGCGCGTGGCCTGCTGCGCACCATCGGCGCGACCACGTGGTCCGAGTACAAGCAGTACATCGAGAAGGACCCGGCGCTCACGCGGCGTTTCCAGCTCGTGCACGTGCACGAACCGGAAGAAGCGGCCGCGCTGACGATGCTGCGCGGCCTCGCCGGGAAACTCGAGGCCCACCACCGCGTGCTCGTGCTCGACGACGCGCTAGAGGCTGCCGTCACGCTGTCGCACCGTTACATTCCCGCCCGCCAGTTGCCGGACAAGGCGATCAGCCTGCTCGATACGGCCTGCGCGCGCGTCGCCGTCAGCCAGCACGCGGTGCCCGCGCCGATCGAAGATGCGCGCCGCCGGATCGATATCCTGCGCGCCGAACAGGAGCGGATCGGACGTGAATGCGCGCTCGGCACCGGCGATACCGCGCGACGCGACGGGATCGAGCACGACATTGCCGCCGCCGGGGCCGAGCTCGACCGGCTCGACACACGCTGGCAAACCGAACGCGACGCATTGACGGCGATCGTCGATGCCCGCACATTGCTGCTCGACGACGATCCGTCGCACGCGCTCGATGCCGACGCGCGCACCGCGGCGCAAACCCGTCTCTCGGCCGCGCAGCAGGCGCTGGCCGACCTGCAGGGCGACGCGCCGCTCGTGCTGCCCGCCGTCGACCCGCACGCGGTGGCCGCCGTCGTGGCCGACTGGACCGGCATTCCGCTCGGCCGGATGGTGCGCAACGAAACGCAGGCCGTGCTGAAGCTCGCCGATACGCTCGGCGAACGCGTCGTCGGCCAGAAACACGCGGTCGACCTGATCGCCGAGCGCATCCAGACCGCGCGCGCCAGGCTGGACGATCCGAAGAAGCCGCATGGCGTGTTCCTGCTGTGCGGGCCGTCCGGCGTCGGCAAGACCGAGACCGCGCTTGCGCTCGCCGACACGCTGTACGGCGGCGAACACAACGCGATCACGATCAACATGAGCGAGTTCCAGGAGGCGCATACCGTGTCGACGCTGAAGGGCGCGCCGCCCGGCTATGTCGGCTACGGGCAGGGCGGGGTGCTGACCGAGGCCGTGCGCCGCCGCCCGTACAGCGTCGTGCTGCTCGACGAGATCGAGAAGGCACACCGCGACGTGCACGAGATTTTCTTCCAGGTATTCGACAAGGGCTGGATGGAGGACGGCGAGGGGCGCGACATCGATTTCCGGCATACGGTGATCCTGCTGACGTCGAACGTCGGTGCCGATCGCGTGATGCAGCTGTGCCGCGACCCCGAGCGCCTGCCCGACGTGCAGACGCTTGCCGATGCGCTGCGCGCGCCGCTGCTCGACGTGTTTCCTGCCGCGCTGCTCGGCCGGTTGACCGTCGTGCCGTATTACCCGCTCACCGACGCGACGCTCGCGCGGATCGTCGCGCTGCAGTTGCGGCGGATCGAGCAGCGGATCGACGCGCACCACGGCATCCGGCTGCGCTGCACCGACGCGGCGACCGCGCTGGTCGTCGAGCGCTGCCGGACGATCGAATCCGGCGGCCGGATGGTCGATGCGATCCTCACGCATACGGTGATGCCGCGCATCGGCCGCGCAATCCTGCAGGCCACGCTCGAAGGCCGCACGCTGTCGTCGATCGAGCTGAGCGCGGCCGACGGCGAATTCGCGTACCGGTTCGACGAGGAGGAAGCGACTTGAATCGCGTATTCACACTCGACAGCCCGCACGGCGACGACCTCAAGTTCCATACGCTCGACGGCAGCGACGAACTCGGCCGCCTGTTCGAATTCCGGATCGAGGCGCTCGCCGACAGTCACAGCCTGTCGCTGAAGGACATGCTCGGCAAGCCCGTGACGGTCCGGATCGAACAGCAGGACCTGTCGACGCGCTACCTGAACGGTATCGTTGCGCGCGCGTCGCTCGCCGGGCGGCGCGCCGAGCGGTACTACGGCTACGAACTGATCGTGCGCCCGTGGCTGTGGCTCGCGACGCGCCGCTCCGATTGCCGGATCTTCCAGAACAAGACCGTGCCCGAGATCGTGCAGGAGGTGCTGTCGACGTATGGGTTTCCGATCGAGAACCACCTCGCCGAGTCGTATGTGCCGCGCGACTATTGCGTGCAGTACAACGAGACCGATGCCGCGTTCGTGTCGCGGCTGATGGAGTTCGAGGGGATCTACTTCTGGTTCCGGCATGCGGAGGACGCGCATACGCTGATGCTGGGCGACGCGATGTCGTCGCACACCGTGCTGCCCGGCTACGAGACGATTCCGTACATCGCACGCGACCGCACCGCGATCGCCGACGAGGAGCACATCGACGGCTGGCTGCCCGCGCAGGAAGTGAGCGTCGGCCGGCACCAGACCACCGACTACGACTACACGAAGCCGCGTGCCGATCTTTCGTCGCAGAAGGTCGATCCACGTGGGCATGATCACGACAGTTTTGCTTCGTTCGAGTGGCCGGGCGGCTATCGCGACGATGCACCCGGCGCGCATTACAGCCGCGTGCGGCTCGAGGAACAGCAGGCCGAACATGAGCGGGCGAGCGCCGATACCGACGTGCGTGGCGCCGCGCCCGGTTATCTGTTCACGCTCGAACGTTGCCCGCGCGCCGACCAGAACCGCGAGTACCTGATCGTGCGGTGCCAGTACCGCTTTCAGGAGAACGCGTATGCGAGCGACCAGGGCGCGGAGGCCGTCGTGCATCAGACGATGATGCTCGTGCAGCCGTCGAGCCTGCCTTATCGATCGCCGCGCGATACGCCGCAGCCGCGGACCAACGGGCCGCAGACGGCCACCGTGGTCGGGCCGCTAGGGGAGGAAATCTGGACCGACCAGTACGGGCGCGTGAAGCTGCAGTTCCGCTGGGATCGGTATGGGCAGAGCAATCAGGATTCGTCGTGCTGGGTGCGGGTGTCGAGCCCCTGGGCTGGGGGCGGGTTCGGGGGCGTGCAGATTCCGCGGGTGGGTGACGAGGTCGTCGTCGATTTCCTGAACGGCGATCCGGATGAGCCGATCGTGACCGGGCGGGTTTACAACGGCGAGAAGATGCCGCCGTGGGGGTTGCCGGGGAGTGCGACGCAGAGTGGCTTGCTATCTCGTTCTTCGCCGGGCGGGACGACCGACCATGCGAATGCGTTCCGATTCGAGGACAAGAAGGGCGCCGAGCAGCTGTGGATGCATGCGGAACGGAATTTCGACGCGGAGACCGAGGCCGATCACACGCTGTCGGTCGGGAACAACCATACGCATACGGTCGGGAACGACGAAACGATGCAGGTGAAGAACAACCGGCAACGGAGTGTGGGGCAGAACGAGACGGTGAATATCGGGCAGAACCGGGTTGCGCAGATCGGCGCGAACGAGACGCATGGCGTCGTCGGCAACCGGACGCGGACGGTCGGGCAGAACGAAACCGTGACGATCACCGCGAATCGCGACGCGACCATCGGTGGCGCGCATACCGAGACGGTCGCGAAAGCGAAGACCGAAACGATCGGGGAAGCCAAGACACTGAACGTCGGACAGATGTACCAGACGACGTCGCAGGACATGAAGACGCTAGTCGCATCGGCACATACCGAAGAAATCGGCACGCGAACGTCGACGATCGCGAATGCGCATACGCACACGGTCGGCGGCGAACACACCGTTAACGTCGGTGCGAACCATACGACGAACGTGCGGCACCAGGTGACCGTCAATGCCGGCGACCGGCTTTCGCTCGTCTGCGGGATGTCCAGCATCGTGATGAAGAGCGACGGCACGATCACGATCCGGGGTGTCAACGTCGCATCGACCGGCACCAACACACACAGCGTGAACGGCAAGACGGTGACGTCGTCCGCAACGGGCGAGCACACGGTGGAAGGCACGATCCTGAAACTGAACCCGTGACGGAGGTTCGCACGAATGCAGAACTGGCAGCCGACCAATCCGGTGGAGCGCAGGTTCATGGATGCGCATACGGACTGGATGCGTTTCGCGAAGGAACAGGATGCGCGATTGATGATCTGGCAGACCGACGAGAAAGATGCGGAACTCGTCCGGTTGTATTTCCAGGTTCAGGACGAAACGTCGTGCGCAGTCAGGACGATGCGCGCGTCGTTCGTCAATGAATCGGGTTATGCGAAGGCCTTGACGGATGAACTCGTCGCGTTCTACGACAGCCGGAGAGAGGCATCCGATGCGCAAGGCGTGCGTGCCGACTGGCAAGCGCCGTACGACGACGGCAAGAATCCGATGCTGTATCTGCTCACGGTTGCCGACAGCCTGATTCGGCACCATCCGGATATTTTCCCCGCGATGGTGTTCGTCCTGGCGCCGGTGACAGTACGGGACGAGACGGCATGGGTGCGATGGATGGATGGCTTGCTGTCGCTCGTTGCCGCCACGCCGAAGCTGGGCGAGCGCGTGCGCTTCGTCGTGCCGCGTACCGGGATCGAGCCGTTCGCAGTATTGATGCAGCAGCATCGGGCTGCGGTGCGCATCGTACATGGCAAGTATTCGATGGCGAGCGTGCCGCGCGAACTGCTGGCGGAATCCGGCGAGCGCGGGCCGAGCGGTGAGTTCCGGCGCCATTTCGTGATGCTGACCGAGGTGATCGAAGGCAGCAATCCGTCTCGGCTCGAGGAATTGCGCGCGGCGGCGCTGAAGGTCGCTGAGCACGAGCAGTGGTTCGATCAGTGTGTCGTCGTGCATCTGATTGCGGGGGCAGCGTATCTGAAGTGGCGCGATCGGGAGCGTGCGATCGAGGCTTACCGGAGCGCTGCCGGCAGCGGCATGCGCGCGGTCGGGGCAGGGCATCCGGCGGGGCACAAGCTCGTGGCGAACGGGCTGTTCGGCGAGGCGAGCGTGCATCTGACGCACCAGGATCATGCGCACGCGGCGTATTGCTATGAACGTGCCGCGGCGTCGACGACGGCGGCGAAGGACGGGCTGATGACGGTCGAGGCCTGGCGAATGAGTGCGGTGTGCTGGGAGCGGGCAGGGGAGCGTGAACATGCGCTGGAGGCCGGGTTCAATGCGCTCGATGCAGGATTGATGATCGACGAGCCGATGCGGGCGAACAGTAATCTGCCGATGGTTATCGAGTGGATGGTGTCGCAGCTGGGCACGATGGACCGGCGACGCAACGCGCTCAGCGAGAAGGTCGCGGCGTTGCGTGGTGGGCGCTGAGCGGGGGCCGAAACCGTGGCACTTCTCGCCGTCAAGCATCTCGATCCGGTTGTTGGTGTCGACGTTCATTCGGTGTTGGTTGCACCGAGTCCAACGCCCATATTTTTGCCGCATCCGCATGTCGGGTTCATGCTCGACCTACGGGAGTATGTCGAGGCGGCGAAGGGCGTCGTCGGCAGTATTGCGATGGCGATTGCCCAGGAGAAAGCGACCGAGTATCTCGAGGATCATCCCGATGTCGTAAAGAAGCTCGACGATGCTGCCCAGTTTGCGGCGGGAAAACTGAGCGATATCCAGGACAACGCGATCGTCGCGGAAGCGCTGAAACTCGAGCAGCAAGCGGCAGCGCTCCAGAGCAGCGTTGGAAACGCACTCGGCGCAGGTATCGGAATGGGCGGCGCCGCGGGCCGGCCGATCTTCGTGAATGGCTTGATGCGGGCCACGGTCGGCACGCACTCGTATCACGTGCCGGGCCTGCATTTTCCGCTCGGCGAATCGTTTGCGCCACCTCCGGCGCCGAACCCCATCCCGTCGGACGACGCCGAGTCGTACATGGGCAGCCGGACCGTGCTTGCCAACAACGATCCGATGTCGTTCATGGCGCTGCCGGCATTGAGTTGCTGGGCGGTTGGCATGGAGCCGCCGGGGCACAACAGCGCGCATACGGAGCGGACCTATCCGTCGATGCCGAGCTCGGTGATGTTGCCGATTCCGGCAGGGCGGCCGGTGATGGTCGGCGGCCCGCCGGTGTTGAATATGGCAGCGGCGGCGAAGGGGCTATTCAAGGCATTTCGGGGGTCGAAGTGGGCGAAGGCGCTGGCAGACAAATTGCATCTGAAGCCGGGTTTTCTGAAATGCAACGTCTTGCATGCAGAGCCGGTGGATGTCACGACCGGCGAAGTCATCGTCGCACAGCACGACTTCACGATTACCGGACATCTTCCGCTCGAATGGAACCGATGTTATGCGAGTCGGGTGCAACGCCTCGGTACTGTTGGCGTCGGATGGAGCACGCCAGCAGACATCCGTTTGACTCTCATTTCGCGCGACGACGGCATCGGGGCAGCGATCTACTTTGTCGACCATGCCACGGCGTTCGACGATGTTCCCAGGCACGAGGGGTGGGCGGCGCATGCCGGTGATTGGCAGTACGGTTATGCGCTGTACTTTCGCGACGACCAATTGGTATTGCGTACGGGCGAGGGTATCGAATACGGGTTCTTGTTGCCACGCCCGTGGGGCACGATCGTCGACGGGTTATCCGGTGCCCCCCAACTGACGCTGATGCTCGACTGGATCGGGGATCGCTATGGCCATGCGTGGCTGTTCGAGCGCAGTACGTCGGGTCAGCTGTCTCGTATCGTCGAACATGGCATCGAAGGGCCGACAGGTCGACTCATCGAGTGTCGACCGAATGTTGACGTTGACGCACACCGCGGCCTGACAGCGGGGATGACATTGATCAACCCCGACGGACACGCGTATCCGCTAGTACGTTACGAGCACGACCGTGATCGGAACCTCGTCGCTGCACTCGATGCCATGAGCAATCCGCGCCGCTTCGACTACGAGAGTGGAAATCGAATGACGCGGCACGTGAGCGCCAGCGGTGTTTCGTTTCGCTACAGCTATCGACGAGATGCCGACGGCGCGTGGCGTGTCGACCACGCGTGGGGCGACGATGGCGTGCTCGACTATCGCTTCGATTACGACCTCGCTCGATACGAAACCCGCATTACCGAATCCACTGGACACGTCGCGATCATTCAGATGAATGGACGTCACGTTCCGATCGCCGAGATAGACGTACTCGGCGGGATGACCAGTTACCGTTACGACAACCGGTGGCGGACCTGCACCCGGACCGACCCGATGGGTCGTACGTGTCGATGGGAATATGACGCGCATGGCAATCTGATTGCACAGTTCATGCCGGACGGTCGATCGATTCGAGCCGAATACGATATCAACCACAAGCCAACTTGCGTAACCGGGCCTGGCGGTCGTCAATTTCGATACGAATGGGATGCGCGCGGTCGCCTGATGAGTCGCGCCACGCCATCCCAAGCGACGTTCAGATATGCATACGACAACCTCGGTCGCGTTACCGCCTGTGTCGGTCCGCGAGGTGACGTGACTTCGTTCGGTTACGACCGATACGGTAACCTGACCGCGACGGTCGATGCGCTGGGACACCGTACGCAATACGAACGCGACGCACGTGGCTATGTCATAGGCTCCCTCGATGCAGCGGGACACCAAAACCGTTACGAGCGAGATCCCTGCGGACGGCTGGTACGCGCCATCGAATGGGACGGACGCGAGATTCACTGTCGCTACGACCCGGATGGCAATCTCGTGCGGTACCGCGACCCGGTCGGCAATGTGACACGTCTTGCCTATACGACGCTGGGAGAAATCGCGAAGCGGATTCAGCCTGATGGCACTGAAGTCCTGTATCGCTACGACACGGAAGGGCAGCTTGTCCAGGTCGTCAACGAACGGGGAGAGTCCTATCTGCTCAAGCGCGACGCGCTCGGTAGAATTGTCGAAGAAATCGACTACTGGGGGCAGTCGCGCGTTTACGAATACGGGTCGACCGGGGAGCTCTTGCGTAGCATCGACCCCCATGGCCAGGCTGTCGAGTATCACTATGACGAGGCAGGGCGAATCGTCGAGAAGCGCATGCCTGATCCCGACCGGCACGACGGCGTTCGGACTGACCGCTTCCACTACGACGACCATGGCGATCTCATTCGCGCGTCGAACGCATCCTCGCTCCTCGAGTTCAGATATGACGCCGACGGCAGGCTGGTCGAGGAACGACAGGGCGACGACTTTACGCTTTTCAATCGATACGACGCCGCCGGCAATCGTATCGAACGAAGAACGTGCGTCGTTGCGGGCAGCGAAATCGTCGAGCAGTCGATTCGTTACGACTATGACGCACTGAGTGCGGTCGTCCGGATCGAGATCGATGGTCATGCGCCAATCGTCATCGAGCGGGACGCACTCGGCCAGATTCGCGACGAGCGCCTCGGCGATGCCCTGCGACGCGAGATGTCGTACGAAGCCAAGGGACGTTTGTCCCGACAGGCCCTGCTTGCCGATACCGGGGAGATGTTCGCGATCGAATACGCGTACGACGCCAACGGTGACCTGATCGAGCGACGCGACTCCCGGACCGGTATCGAGCAGTTTCAATACGACCCTGTCGGGCAAGTCGTCGCACATATCGACTCCGCAGGCACGACACGCCGCTTCCCGTATGACCCGGCCGGAGACCTGCTCAGCACCCGGGTTTTCCGGTCAAGCCAGCTGCGGGGAGAAACAGGATCGCCGGCCTGGCGTCGGGAAGGCGTGCACGAAGACAGTCATTACGTATTCGATCGTGCCGGCAATCTCGTGCACAAGCGCGAGGCAAACCAGGAGATTACGCTGCGGTGGGACGCGGCCGGGCAATTGGCCGAGACGCTGACGACTCGTCGCGCCGGGCCAGGCGACGTCAACGACGATCATCACCTCCGCGTACGATATGAATACGACGCTTTTCGCCGGCGGATCAGGAAAATCACTTCGTCGCGTCGGCTCGAATCCGGTCACACCTCGGTTTGCCAATTTTTTTGGGACGGCGACGTCCTCTCGAGCGAAGTCCGCTCCGACCAGCCAGACGAGAAAAATGACCGGACACGCAGTGTGCCGATCCGCCGGGACGTCCGGGACTGGATCCACTATCCCGATACGTTTCGGCCGCTCGCCGTGGTTCATCGACCCCTCGGCTCGTGCATACCGCCTGCGGCGTCCGAGCATGCCGATGTCGAGGCCGGGAGCGAGCCGTCACGCAATCGGGTACGGACACTCAAGGCAATCGCAGGCTATTCCTCTCCGAACACGACGTCGGCTACATGCGAACGGCCGGCGTCGTATCGCCCCGTCGGCACCATCTACTTCTTCCATAACGACCCTAACGGGGCGCCAGTCCGCGTCGTCGACGAGCGTGGCCGAACTGCGTGGGAAGCGAGTTACGCCACCTGGTCGAGCAACACGCCGATACAGCCGAAAGACGGGCCGTCGTTCGATCAGCCCATTCGGCTTCAAGGACAGTACTACGACGAAGAAACCGGATTTTCCTACAACAGGTATCGGTATCTCGATCATGGAATCGGGCAGTTCATCAGCCAGGATCCGAGCTGCATCGAGGGAGGTTCGGCACTCTATCAATATGCACCGAATCCGGCTGCCTGGATCGACCCGTATGGTCTTGCAAATACGATCGACGGTCACGGGAATACGGTCCCGATCGTCTCCTTGGGTATTCCCGACAAATCCTTGTTCAAACCCAAATCCGGCATCACTACGGCGTACTCGCGCAATTCCCAATGCGGACCGACCGCGGCGCAGACGAGAGCAGTGCAGGGCAAACCATGCGCGGCGTGCAATCAGACAGCGACAACGATGGTTGCCGACCATATCGATGCTCTCGTGGTCGAGTATTATCGAACCGGAACCAACGACGTCACTGTGCAAACGTCAATTGCCGCGGTGCAGCCGCATTGTCCCGATTGTTCTCGATCCCAGGGGGGCAAAGCGTCGGGATTTTCGCGAGCGATGAAAAAAGCCCTTCATATCCCATGAAGAAGATTTTCAGTCTCTGAACGCACACCTGGAACGGAAAGATGGAATCACGACACGAAACAGCCATCGCGGAAATGCAGCGGGAAGTATGCGAACGATATGGGTTGCAGGAAACCGCCGTGGAGAACATGGTCGCCTTCGCGACCTCGACTGTGGGGCAGATGCCTGTTTATGGCACGCGCCTGGAACGTGGTCCGGACGATAACATCAGTTGGTATTTTCATTGCGGCGAGTACTCGGACGCCGACGACTTTTATCAGCCAGTGCATACGGAGCATCTTCAGCAAATGCTGCCGCTCGTCATCAAGTATCTTCGGTTGCCGCCCGGCACGCGTTTCATCGTCGATGACCAGGGATACGAGGATGTTTGGCGGGAGCCTGCCTGATCCTGCCGGCGGAGCAGCACCGAGGGTGTGCGCGGTGCGTAAACTTTATTTGACATAACGTGAATTATCGACAGTTTGGGTTGTGGTAGCTTTTTAGAAATGTCGTGTTCTAGCCATTTAGAAATGTCGCGTTTGGACCTCGGTAAGCTTGCCGGCTCCCCGTCAGATCATGGAGCCGGCGATGCACCGAACAGCACTGGTGACATT
>NZ_JAAGPP010000205.1:0-12320 GCF_017104975.1 Burkholderia sp. Ac-20344 | reverse complement strand
CCGAATCCCACAGATAGACGCCGTCGGCCTTCACGATCACGCGGCTGCCCGCGCGGTTCAGCGCGCCCATGTCCGAGAACGGGTGGATGTGGTGCGCGGCGTCGAGCGCGCGGTATTCGGCGGTCGAATGCGGTGAGACTGCGTCGTTTCGATCGGTCATGTTTCCTCCGGATAACAGCGCCGCACGCTCAGACGTGCAGCAGCAGATGCCTGCGCTCCCACGAGCTGATCACGCGGAAGAATGCTTCGTATTCGGTGTCCTTCAGCGCCAGGTAGGCCTTCACGAACTTGTCGCCGAGAATGCCGGCCAGCGGCGTGCTGGCCGCCATCAGCGAGATGCCCTCCTCGAGATTGCGCGGCAGCTGATACGGCAGGTTGTAGCCGTCCGACGCGATCGGCTCGGTCGGGGCGAGCTGCTGCGACAAACCGAGATAGCCGGCCGCGAGCGTCGCCGCGAACGCGAGGTACGGATTGCAGTCGACGCCCGGAATCCGGTTCTCGATGCGGCGCGCCGACGGGCCCGACTGCGGAATACGGAAGCCGACGGTACGGTTGTCGTAACCCCACTGCACGTTGATCGGCGCGGCCATGAAGCGCGACAGCCGGCGGTACGAGTTGATGTACGGCGCGAAGATCGGCATCAGCGCGGGCGTGTACTTCTGCAGCCCCGCGAGGTAGCTGTGGAACATCGGCGATACGGCGCCGTCTTCGTCGGAGAACAGGTTGCGCCCCGTGCGCGCATCGGCCAGGCTCTGGTGGATGTGCATTGCCGAGCCCGGCTCGTCCTGCATCGGCTTCGCCATGAAGGTCGCGTACATGTTGTGGCGCAGTGCCGCCTCGCGCACCGTGCGCTTGAACAGGAACACCTGGTCGGCGAGCGACAGCGCATCGCCGTGCACGAAGTTGATCTCCATCTGCGCGGCGCCGACCTCGTGGATCAGCGTCTCGATATCGAGCCCCTGCATCTCGCAGTATTCGTAGATGTCCTCGAACAGCGAATCGAACTCGTTCACCGCTTCGATCGAATACGACTGCCGGCCGGTCTCCGCGCGCCCGGTGCGGCCGACCGGCGGGCGCAGCGGCAAGTCCGGATCGGCGTTCATGTCGACGAGATAGAACTCGAGCTCGGGCGCAACGACCGGTTGCCAGCCTTTCGCCTTGTACAGGTCGAGCACGCGTCGCAGCACGTAGCGCGGGGAGATCTCGACCGGCGAGCCGTCGAAGTGCACGCAGTCGTGGATCACCTGCGCGGTCGGGTCGACGGCCCACGGAATCAGGCAGATCGTCGACGGATCGGGCACGCACACCATGTCGGGATCGGTCACGCCGGTCAGCGTGCCGTCCTCCGGATAGTCGCCGGTGACGGTCTGCACCATCACGGCCTGCGGCAAGCGCATCGATTCGCCGGATTCGAACTTGTTGCGCGGAATGATCTTGCCGCGTGCAATGCCGGCCATGTCGGGAATGATCGCCTCGACCTCGGTGATGCGGTGCTGTCGCAGGAATTCGCTCAGTTCGGGTTGCATGATCGGCCTCTATCAGTCGACGTCGGATGCGGCCGGCGACGACATCGCGCCACACGCCGCATGAATGCGATGCGTCATGCGCGCGCGGCACGCCGCGCCGAATGCCGCGAAGATATCGCGCGACAGCGGCTGTTCCGCGTAGCGCCATTCGGGATGCCACTGCACACCGAGCGCGAACGCGCGCGCGCCGCGCACGCTGACGGCCTCGACCAGTCCATCGGGCGCGCTGGCTTCGACGACGAGCCCGGCGCCGAGCTGGGCGATGCCCTGGTCGTGCAGCGAATTGACCGTCGCCTCCTGCGCGCCGCGCGCGACCCGCTGCAGCAGGCCGCCCGGCGCGAACTGCACGACGTGCGCGGGGCCGTACTGCCGTTCGAGCGGATCGGCCGGCCGCTCGCGGTGATCGTCGAAGCCGGTCGTCGCGTGCAGCCGCTGATGCAGCGTGCCGCCGTAGGCGACGTTCAGCTCCTGCATGCCGCGACAGATCGCGAGCACGGGCACGCCCGCGTCGATCGCCGCACGGATCAGCGGCAATGCGGTCGCGTCGCGCGCGGGATCGTGCAGCGTGTCGGGCGCGCTCGCGGCGCCGCCATAACGATGCGGTTCGACGTTCGAATAGCTGCCGGTCAACAGCAACCCGTCGACCGCCGCGACGATCGCGTCGGCCGGCTGGCGCGCGCCGAGCGCGGGCAGCACGAACGCAAGCGCACCGGCGCCGTCGACGAGCGCGGCCAGGTACTTCTCCCCCGCCGTGTGGTTCGGATGCTCACCGCGCAGGATGCGGTCGGCGGTGACGGCTACGATCGGGCGCACACGCATGGGTATATCTCCGGTAATCGCGCGCGACACGTTCGCACACGGGACGATGAAAGTGCGCGCCGGCGCCGTACGCGCGCACCGCGACGCGGCGCATGCCCATGCGCGATCCTGCCGCGCGGACGATGCGGCAACAGGCGGTGCGACCCGGTACGGAAGCGGAAAACGACGCTAGGGCAACAACGAGGCGCTGCCGTCGCACTGCACCGCGCTGAACACGCGCGCGGTCACGAGATTGAAGCGGCGCAGGCCGCGATGGGACATGGCGAAGAAACGAGGCTCGCGCAAAGGGGCGGCACGCGTGCCGCGATCAGCATGCCGGATCGGCCCGGCCTGAGGCGGCGCGCCCGCCGACGGACTTCGCGTCCGGCGTATCGAAGGGCTGGCGGCTTTCACGATGGTGCTCGACTGACTGATGAAGGCAGGACACGTGTCGCGATGAAGCGCATGCGGCAATGCCGCGCGGCGACACGTCGGCAAGGTGTCTCGCAGCACATTCCGGTGCGGCGCGGCCACGATCGATGGCCCGCCACGGGTGCGCGCGTGACGACTTCCTGACATTCAGCTTATATCACCTAAAAATTGCGTCAAATTTTCAGGTTTCGATGACGACATCGATCAGACGAAAACCGGACGAAAAAAAACGGCACCGATCTCGTGGATCGATGCCGTGTTGTGCATCGCATCGGTGCAGCACGCTGCGTGCCGGCGGACTGTGACGCACCTGCTCCGCCGCGTTGCCGCATCCGTGCGGCCCGTGTTCAACGATGTGCGAGCGCGGTTTCGACGAGCGTCTGCAATAGCGGCACAATCCGCGCCGCACGCGCTTCGTCATAGGCGTACGGACGCGTCTCTTCCATGTAGGTGATCTGCGAGAGCTCGAGCTGCACGGCCTCGACGCCGGTATCGGGCACGCCATAGTGACGCGTGATGTAGCCGCCCTTGAAGCGCCCGTTCGCGACGGCCGTGTAGCCGCCATGTTCGAGCACGCGTGCGGCCAGCGCCTCTGCCAGCCCCGGCGCGGCACTCGCGCCGCTCGACGTGCCGAAGTTGAAGTCGGGCAGGCGGCCGTCGAAGAAGCGCGGCACGTGCGAGCGGATCGAATGCGCTTCCCACACGAGCACGCGGCCGTGCTCGCGCTTCAGTCGCGCGACCTCGCTTTGCAGCGCCTCGTGATACGGCAGCCAGTAGCGGTCGCGGCGACGCATGATCTCGTCGTTGCCGGGCTGCGCGCTCGCCGGATACAGCGGCGCCTTGTCGAACGTATCGACCGGCACGAGCCCCGTCGTGTCCTGCCCCGGGTACAGGTTCTCGTTGTCGGGCGGACGGTTCAGGTCGACGACGTAGCGCGCATGCGACGGCACGAGGATCGACGCGCCGAGCTCCGCCGCGAATCCGTACAGCCGTTCGAGATGCCAGTCGCAATCGTCGACGAAGCGCGCATCGGCCGTCATCGTCGCGGCGATGTCGGCGGGGATGTGCGTGCCTGCGTGCGGAATCGAGATCAGCAGCGGCAACGTGCCCTGCTTCAGCGTGAATACAGCCGGTTGTTCAGTCATGTCGCATCACCGTTGGAGGTCTGCCGGCGCACGCATGCCGCGTGCGCCGGTTGCGCGCGTCAGCGCAGCAGTTGCGCCAGCGCGGCGCGGTAGTCGGCATACGCGACGGCTTCGTCGCGATGGCGGCGGCCGCTCACGACGCGCTCGCCGCCCGTGTAGACGTCGAGCACCGGCGTCTCGCCGTGCTCCGCGAACACGATACCCGACAACCACGACGTGCTGTCGTGTTCGGCGATCGCCGGATGATCGGGATCGAGCACGAGCCAGTCGGCGCGGCACCCTTCGCGCAGCGCACCGACACGCCGCCCGCTGGCCTGCGCGCCGCCCGCGAGCGACGCGTCGAACAGGCGATCGGCGACATGCGCCTGCATGTCGCTCGCCAGCACGTTGCGCGCGCGGTGCACGAGCCGCTGCCCGTATTCCAGCAGGCGCAACTCCGAGCGCCAGTCGACCGATGCGTGGCTGTCCGAACCGACGCCGATCACGCCGCCCTGCGCGAGATAGTCGACGGCCGGGAACACGCCGTCGCCGAGGTTCGCTTCGGTCGTCAGGCACAGGCCGGCAACCGCGCGACGCTTCGCGAGCGCTGCCGTTTCGGCTGCGTCGACGTGGGTCGCGTGCACGAGACACCAGCGCGCATCGACGTCGAAGCGATCGAGCAGCCATTGCACGGGGCGCGCGCCGTAGGCACGCACGCAGTCGTCGACTTCGGCCGTCTGCTCGGCGATATGGATATGCACGGGCGCATCGTCGGGCAGCCCGTCGAGCAGCACGCGCAACCCGTTCTCGGATACCGCCCGCAGCGAATGCGGTGCGACGCCGTAGCGCAGCCCGCCATGCTCCGGCGCCGCGCGACGCATCGCGTCGAGCAGCTCGAGCAGGCCGTCGGGCGTATTGATGAAGCGGCGCTGGTCGTCGCGCGGCGCCTTGTTGCCGAAGCCGGCGAACTGGTACGACACGGGCAGCATCGTAATGCCGATGCCGGCCGAGCGCGCGGCGTCGACCACGCGCGTGCCGAGTTCCGCGATCTGCGGATAACGCGCGCCGTCCTGTGCGTGATGCACGTAGTGGAACTCGCACACCGACGTGTAACCGCACTTCAGCATCTCGACATACAGCCAGCGCGCAATCGCGGCGAGCGCGTCGGGCGTGATCTTCAGCGCGAAGCGGTACATCAGGTCGCGCCAGCTCCAGAAGCTGTCGGCCGGATTCGCACGGTATTCGGTGAGCCCCGCCATCGCGCGCTGGAACGCGTGCGAATGCAGGTTCGGCATGCCGGGCAGCACCGGCCCGGCCGCGCGCGCGACGCCCGCGGGTGCGTCGGTGTCGGGCGTCACGCCGGTCAGCGTGCCGGCCGCGTCCCAGCGCAGCAGCACGTTACGGCGCCAGCCATCGGGCAGGTACGCATGGTCTGCAAACAACGTGGTGTCGGTCATGAGGCTATCCATTCATGCGGCGAAACACGGTCGTGCCGCCGCGTACGACCTGTTCGCACAGCGGCCGGCCGATCCAGTAGGCGAGCTCCGACAGCGAGCCGACCGACCAGGCGGCGAAGTCGGCCTGGCGACCGACCTCGAGCGCGCCGTGGCGATCCGCGCGGCCGAGCGCCGCGGCCGCATGGCGCGTCACGCCCTGGAGCACTTCGGGCACCGTCATGCGGAACAGCGTGCAGCCCATGTTCAGCGTCAGCAGCAGCGATTCGAGCGGCGACGTGCCGGGGTTGTGATCGGTCGCGAGCGCGATCGGCACGCCGTGCTTGCGCAGCAGCTCGATCGGCGGCAGTTGCGTCTCGCGGATGAAGTAGTACGCACCGGGCAGCAGCACGGCAACCGTACCGGCTGCCTTCATCGCCTCGATGCCGGCTTCGTCGAGAAATTCGAGGTGATCGGCGGACAGTGCGCGGTAGCGCGCGGCGAGCGCCGTGCCGCCCGCGTTCGACAGTTGCTCCGCATGCAGCTTCACGGGCAGCCCGCGCCGCGTCGCGGCCTCGAACACGCGCTCGGTCTGCGCGAGCGAAAAGCCGATGCGTTCGCAGAACACGTCGACCGCGTCGACGAGCCCCTCGTCGGCCAGCGCCGGCAGCATCCGGTCGCACACTTCGTCGATATACGCATCCGCACGGCCCGCATACTCGGGCGGCAGCGCATGCGCGCCGAGGAACGTCGTGTAGACCGTGACCGGGAAGCGCTCGCCGAGCTGGCGCGCGACGCGCAGCATCTTGCGCTCGCTCGCGAGGTCGAGCCCGTAGCCCGACTTGATCTCGATCGCCGTCACGCCGTCGGCGAGCAGCGGCTGCAGGCGTGCGGCGGCCTGCACGAACAGCGTCGTCTCGTCGGCCGCGCGCGTCGCGCGCACCGTCGACACGATCCCGCCGCCCTGCCGCGCGATCTCCTCGTAGCTGACGCCGGCGAGGCGCTGCGCGAATTCATCGGCACGCGTGCCGCCGTACACGAGGTGCGTATGGCAGTCGACGAGGCCCGGCGTCACCCACGCGCCGTGCAGATCCTCGCGCTGCCAGCGAGCGTAACCGTGCGGCAGCGCGGACATCGCGCCGAGCCAGACGATCGTGCCGGTTTCGTCGACGGCGATCGCCGCGTCGTCGATCGTCTCGTCGGGATGGCCGTGCGGACACAGCCTCAGGTGATGCCAGACAGTCTGTTTCATGCGTTCAGTCTCGTTCGCCGATGGCAAGCGACACGGCGAGCAACGCGCCGCTACCGCTCACGACGACGTCAAACGCACGCCGCGGCCCATCGAGCCGCAACGTGTCCATTTCTTCCAGTGTGTAGCGTGTGCCGTCGATTTCAACGGCGGCCTCGCCGGCCGCGCAATGCAGCAGCACGGTATCGGCATGCTCGATGCGGTGCGCGCCTGCGCGCCACACGTCGAGCGCGCCACGCGCGGCAGCGCGGCGCGTCATCAGGTTGAAGTCGCGCGTCGCGCCGTCATGCAGCGTCGCGTCGATCGCCGTTTCGCCGGCGAAGTCCGCACGGGCGAGCGGCGCGTCGAGCACATGGCGCGCACCGCCTTCTTCCGCGAGCGTCATGCCCGCGCCGGACAGCAGCACGAGCGTGCGGTCGACGCCGTCGAAACGCGAAAACGGGCCGGCCGCGCCGACGTCCGCGACGCTCACGCGCCATGCGAACGCATCGAGCGCGGCGCCCGGCGGCGCCCCGAGGGAAGTGGGGGAGAACGCCGCGATTTCGCGCGTCACGCCGCCGCCGTTCTTCCACGGCGACGCAACGAGATCCGCCGCGCGGATCATCGTGGCGTGCACCGGCGCCTGGTGGAGCGCCGTCATGCTCAGCGGCCGAGCATCGGCAGCTTCAGGCCGGCTTCGCGGGCCGTCTGCTGCGCGAGTTCGTAGCCGGCATCCGCATGGCGCATCACGCCCGTCGCCGGGTCGTTCAGCAGCACGCGGCCGAGACGCTCGTGCGCTTCGGCGGTACCGTCGGCGACGATCACGACGCCCGAGTGCTGCGAGAAGCCCATGCCGACGCCGCCGCCATGGTGCAGCGACACCCACGATGCGCCGCCTGCGGTGTTCAGCAGTGCGTTCAGCAGCGGCCAGTCGCTCACGGCGTCCGAACCGTCCTTCATCGATTCCGTCTCGCGGTTCGGGCTTGCGACCGAACCCGTATCGAGGTGGTCGCGGCCGATCACGATCGGCGCCTTCAGTTCGCCGTTCTTGACCATCTCGTTGAACGCCTGGCCGAGGCGATAGCGATCCTTCACGCCGACCCAGCAGATCCGTGCCGGCAGGCCCTGGAACGCAATGCGCTCACGCGCCATGTCGAGCCAGTTGTGCAGGTGCGGATCGTCGGGGATCAGTTCCTTCACCTTCTGGTCGGTCTTGTAGATGTCTTCCGGATCGCCCGACAGCGCGACCCAGCGGAACGGGCCCTTGCCTTCGCAGAACAACGGGCGGATGTACGCCGGCACGAAGCCCGGGAAGTCGAACGCGTTCTCGACACCCATTTCCAGCGCCATCTGGCGGATGTTGTTGCCGTAGTCGAGCGTCGCCGCGCCGCGTTCCTGCAGCGCCAGCATCGCGCGCACCTGAACGGCCATCGACTGCTTCGCGACCTTCACGATGCTCTGCGGATCGACCTTCTGCGCTTCGCGCCATTGCGCGACGGTCCAGCCTTGCGGCAGGTAGCCGTTGATCGGGTCGTGCGCGCTCGTCTGGTCGGTCACGCAATCCGGCGTGATGCCGCGCGTGACGAGTTCCGCGAACACGTCGGCCGCGTTGCCGAGCAGGCCGATCGATACCGGCTTGCCGGTGCGCTTCGCTTCCTCGATCATGCCGAGCGCCTCGTTGAGCGTCGTCGCCTTCTTGTCGACGTAGCGCGTCTTCAGGCGGAAGTCGATACGCGTCTCGTCGCATTCGACCGCGATCATCGAGAAGCCGGCCATCGTCGCGGCCAGCGGCTGCGCGCCGCCCATGCCGCCCAGGCCGCCCGTCAGGATCCAGCGGCCCGACGGATCGCCGTTGAAGTGCTGGTTCGCGACCGAGAAGAACGTTTCATAGGTGCCCTGAACGATGCCCTGGCTGCCGATGTAGATCCAGCTGCCGGCCGTCATCTGGCCGTACATCATCAGGCCCTTGCGGTCGAGCTCGTGGAAGTGATCCCAGTTCGCCCAGTGCGGCACGAGGTTCGAGTTCGCGAGCAGCACGCGCGGCGCATCCTTGTGCGTGCGGAACACACCGACCGGCTTGCCCGACTGGATCAGCAGCGTCTCGTTCTCTTCGAGATCCTTCAGCGACGCGAGGATCTGGTCGTAGCATTCCCAGTTGCGCGCCGCGCGGCCGATGCCGCCGTACACGACGAGCGCATGCGGATGCTCTGCGACTTCCGGGTCGAGGTTGTTCTGGATCATCCGGTAGGCCGCTTCGGCCAGCCAGGTCTTGCAGACTTTCTCGCTGCCGCGCGGCGCGCGGATCGTGCGCGTCGGATCGAGACGGGGATCGATGTGTTTCGGATGGTTCATGACGACTGCTCCCGAAGGAAAATGACTATCAAATAGGAATCAGAAATGCCCGGTGAAGCGATAACGGCTGCCGGGATGCCACAGATTCGCCACCGAGGCGACGACGCCCTGCGACCAGGTGCGTCGATGTAAAACCAGACACGGCTCGACGTCGTCCATCCGCAGCTGCTCGCGCCGCTCCGGCGCCGGGGCCGCCGCTTCGATCCGGTACTCGACACGCTGCAGCGGAGCCGCGCGCATCAGGTACAGGTTCGGCGTCGTGTTCGTGAAATCCTGCTCGGCGTAATCCGGCGCGACCGCCGGATTCACCCATCGTTCTTCGAGCTGCACCGGTTCGTCGTTCTCGAAGTGCAGCACCTGCGAGTGAAACAGCTTCGTGCGCACGGCCACCTGCATCTCGTCGGCGAGCGCCTCGTCGGCGCGGATCGTGTCGAGGCCGAGCACGCTGGCGTGATACGCGTGCCCGCGTGCACCGACTTCCTCCGAGATGCTGCGGATCGCCACCAGCGTCGACTCGTACTTCGGCCGCGCGACGTAGGTGCCCGCGCCCTTCATGCGCGTGAGCACCTGCTCGGCCGTCAACTCGCGCAGCGCGCGGTTGACGGTCATGCGCGCCACCTTGAATTCGCGCGCCAGCTCGTTCTCGGACGGCACCTGGTCGCCCTCCTCCCACTCGCCTGCGTGAATGCGGCCCAGGATGAAATCCTTGATCTCCTGGTAGACCGGCGCGCTCATGGGCTTACTGTTCCGACGCGAACGAGAACGGCGCGACCTTCGCGAACGCGCGCTCGCCGACCAGCTTCGCGATCACCGCGATGTCCGGTGCGAAGTAGTGGTCGAGCTCGTAGTGCGCGACCTTGCCCCGGATCGTTTCCATCACCGGCGCCAGCTTCGGGCTCGTGTGGTACGGCGCGCGCAGGTCGACGCCTTGCGCGGCGGCCAGGAGTTCGATCGCGAGGATGTGCTTCGTGTTGTCCGCGATGTCGGCGAGCTTGCGCGCGGCGAACGTCGCCATCGACACGTGGTCTTCCTGGTTCGCCGAGGTCGGCAGCGAGTCGACCGACGCCGGGTGCGCGAGCGTCTTGTTTTCCGATGCGAGTGCGGCAGCCGTCACGTGCGCGATCATGAAGCCCGAGTTCACGCCGCCGTCCTTCACGAGGAACGGGGGCAAGCCCGACAGCGTCGCGTCGATCAGCAGCGCGATGCGGCGTTCGGCCAGTGCGCCGATTTCCGCTGCGGCGAGCGCGAGGTTGTCGGCCGCGAACGCGACGGGCTCGGCGTGGAAGTTGCCGCCCGACAGCACTTCGCCGGTATCCGGGAAGATCAGCGGGTTGTCCGACACGGCGTTCGCTTCGACCAGCAGCACGTCGGCTGCATGGCGCATCTGGTCCAGGCACGCGCCCATCACCTGCGGCTGGCAGCGCAGGCTGTACGGGTCCTGCACCTTGTCGCAGTCGCGGTGCGACTGGTTGATCGGCGAGCCTTCGAGCAGGTCGCGATACGACGCGGCGGCGTCGATCTGGCCTTGATGGCCGCGCAGTTCATGAATGCGCGCGTCGAACGGCTTCACCGAACCGGCAGCCGCGTCGACCGACAGCGCACCCGCGACGAGCGCGGTGCGGTACAGGTCTTCGATCGCGAACATGTTGTCGAGCGCCAGCGCGGTCGATGCCTGCGTGCCGTTCAGCAGCGCGAGGCCTTCCTTCGCCTGCAGCGTCAGCGGCGCGAGGCCCGCGACACGCAGACCGTCGAGTGCGCTTGCACGCTCGCCGCGGATGAACACTTCGCCGACGCCGAGCAGCACGGCCGACATGTGCGCGAGCGGCGCGAGGTCGCCCGATGCGCCGACCGAGCCCTTCACCGGGATCAGCGGCAGCACGTCCGCGTTGAACAGCTTGATCAGCGCGTCCATCACTTCGCGGCGGATGCCCGAGTGGCCGCGGCCGAGGCTCGACAGCTTCAGCGCCATCAGCAGGCGGACCGACGAGCGTGCCATCGGCTCGCCGACGCCGACCGCGTGCGACAGCACGAGGTTCTTCTGCAGCAGTTCGAGCTGGTCGTGCGGGATGTGCGTGCTGGCCAGGCGGCCGAAGCCCGTGTTGATGCCGTAGGCCGGCTCGCCCTTCGCGGCGATGTCGGCGACGGCCTTCGCGCCGGCGTCGATCTTCGCGAAGCTGGCCGGGTCGAGCGCCAGCTGCACGGATTCGCGTGCGATCTGGCGCAGTTGCGGGAGGGTCAGGTGGCCGGGGGTCAACGTAATCATGTGAGCAATCCTGTCTAGACAAGTTCGGAATGGATTGAAGTGTAGCCACGCCAACTTGTCTAGACAACCCGTTTTTCACCGATTTCGACTCGGGAGTTTCCCTGATGCCCGCCGCGGCCCGCCGGATCGGCCCGGACGATCCGGCGCTTAACAGCCGTTGTAATTATTTTGTAATTTTCAACATGCGAATCGACATTCGGCACGGAGACCGCCATGCCCTTCCCGTCACGCCCCTCCGCCCGGTTCGGCCGCCCCCTGCCGTTCGCCGCGTGCGCACTCGCAAGCGGCGCGTCGCTCGCTGCGGAGCCGGCCGACTGGCACGTCGTCGGCTCGCCGCAATCGTCGGAAGCCTGCGGGTTCGTGCTGCGCAAGGGCGATTCGCCGTTCAAGGCGTTCGTCGACGGCGTGCTCGTGCGTTTGATGAGGCGCGGCGAGATCGACGCGCTGTACGACAGGGGGTTCAGGAAGCCGGCGCCCCGAAGACGCTGTCGTTTGACTTCGCGATCAGCGACGTGATCAAGGCGCGCGATGCGGCGCCGAACGACGCGCCGCTCGAATGAGCGCCGCGCGCTGAGATCGGCTCACGCACGCGTCCATGCGACGCACGCCGCGTAGCCGGGCGCCGCGTCGAACCACGCCGCATCGAACGCCACGACGCCGGCGGCGGGCGCGGCCGGCTCGACGATCGTCGTCGCAGGGGTCGCGACTTCGCGCGGCGGCACGACCGCGAACGCGCTCAGCCCGCCGACGATGCCCGTGCCGAGCGCCTTGAGCAGCGCCTCCTTCGCACACCAGACGCGCATGAATTCGCCGGCGCGCGCGGCAGCCGGCAGGCTGTCGAGATAGGCGGACTCGGCAGGCGCACAGACTTCGCGCGTCAGTGCGCGCCAGTCGGTCGCGCGGTTGCAGCACTCGATGTCGACGCCGACGCGGCCCGCGGGTACCCACGCAAGCAGCGCATGATCGCCCGCATGCGACACGTTGAAGTCGAGCGATGCGCGATGCGCGCCGTCCAGCGACGGCCGCCCCGATGCGTCGACAACGATCGCCACCGCCTGCGGCGCGATGCCGAGGGCCGTGCCGAGCACGTCGCGCAGCGCGGCACGCGTCGCGGCGCTGCGCACCGCATCCTCATGCCGCATGAAGCGCGCAGCCCGCGCGCGG
>NZ_JAAGPP010000204.1:0-237 GCF_017104975.1 Burkholderia sp. Ac-20344 | reverse complement strand
AAAAAAAAAAACACACCTTACTCCCCCCCCTCGTGTTCCTGCTCTCCTCCTCCGTATCTCGCATCCCCATACCTATCTCTATTTCTATCACCCCCTTTTCCTGCCACCCCAACACCACCTCGCACTTGTTCACCACCCGCAGTCCAACCTACTCCTTCCCATACTCTGTTAGTACCTCTATACTCTTTCGTGCGCCCTGCTCTCCATTCTCCATCCACTAGCCTGTCACCTCTCCCT
>NZ_JAAGPP010000203.1:0-12906 GCF_017104975.1 Burkholderia sp. Ac-20344 | reverse complement strand
GCGGTTCGGGCGGTTCGGGCGGTTCGGGCGGTTCGGGCGGTTCGGGCGGTTCGGGCGGTTCGGGCGGTTCGGGCGGTTCGGGCGGTTCGGGCGGTTCGGGCGGTTCGGGCGGTTCGGGCGGTTCGGGTAGTTCGGGTAGTTCGGGCAGCCAGCCAAAGGAATGGCCGGCCGCCGTGCGATGCAGATCGGGAATGAAAGCGGTCAGATCCCCGCTTTCGGCGCGTTCAGGATCAGTCGCAGCCCGAGCAGCGTGATCGCACCGGCCGCGACGCGGTCGACCCACTTCTTCGCGCGCAGGTAGAGCTCGCGCGGCCGGCGCGTGGAAAAGCACAGCGCGACGATCGTGTACCAGCCGAACTCGACGCCGAACACGAGCGGCGGCAGCGCCAGATAGCACCACAGCGGCGGATGCTGCGGGAGCAGCGCCGCGAAGATGCTGCCGTACCAGATCGCCGTCTTCGGGTTGCTGAGCTGGGTCGTGAGGCCCGTCCAGAACGACTTGCGCGCGCTGCCGCCGGCCACCGCCTGCGGATCGTCCATCGCGATCGGCCGGTCGGCGCCGCGCCAGATCTTCGACGCCATGTAGATCAGGTACGCGCCGCCCGCCACCTTGAGGCCCACGTACAGCCATTCGACGGCCTGCAGCAGCGTATAGAGCCCGGCCAGCGCGACACCGCCGAACACGATGCCGCCGATGCCCATGCCGAGCGCGGTGGCGAGCCCGTCGCGGCGCGACAGCCCGATCGAATTGCGGGCAACCAGCACGAAGCTCGGGCCCGGAATCATCGCGCCGAGAAACAGCGCGGCCAGGATGGCGAGTACGGCAGCCGATGCAGTCATCGAAGTCTCCTTGGTGAGCGACGCCGAATCGCCGACGCCTGCGTGTCGTTCCCGACGGTCGAAGCGCTGATTCTGGCACGCTTCGCGCATGGCCGAAAGCCGCGTTGCGCTGCTATGCTGGCCCGCTTTCCCGCCATTCGCGCCGCCCGCCATGATCGAGATCCGCGCCGTCGGCACCTCTTTCCTCCTTTCGACCGGACACCCCGTCATGCGCGTTTTCCGCCTGCCCATCGTGCTCCTCCCGCTGCTCGTCGCGCTCTCGCTCAATGCCCGCGCCGGCGACCTGCCGAAATCGATCGCCGCGCAGTTGCCGCCCGGCTACCAGCCGCTGCTCGCGCATGCCGGGCCGGACCTCGACAACGGGCGGCACAGCGTCCTCGTCGTCGTGCATCGGGCGGTCGATACGCGCGAGCAGCCGTCGCCGCGTCCGCTGCTGATCTACGAGGAGCAGGCCGACCACACCTACCGGCTCGCCGCACGCAACGACCAGGTCGTGCTGCGCGCGAACGAAGGCGGCCAGTGCGATCCGTTCGATCCCGACGATGCCGCCGACAACGGCTTCGCGGTAAAAGGCCGCTACTTCACCGTGCAGAACTTCGTCGCGTGCGGGCAGCACTGGAGCGACTACGTGACGTTCCGCTACGACCCGCGCACGCACGGGTGGCTATTTTCGAACCGGATCGTCACCGAATCGTTTCCGCTCGACGACCAGCCCGACCACGTCACCGTCACGCGCGCCGATGCGCACCGGCCGGTGTCGTTCGGTCAATGGCAACGCAAGGACTGACGCGGCCGGGGCAACGCGCCGAGACCGGTTGCATCGAGCTCCGGCCGGCGCGGGCAGGGACAGACTCCGTCACGCCCCGCTTCTCCCGCTTCTTCCGCCCCGCCCGCACTCGCGAGCGCACGCCAACAGGACTACCATAAGCGCTCGCCGTCGCGCGACCGTGCGCCGGCCTCGCACGCGGCTCGCACGCACGCGTTCCCTCGCTGCACCCGCACAGGAGGACGTCATGACGCAACACTTCGACGCGATCGTCATCGGCACCGGGCAGGCCGGGCCACCGCTCGCCGCGCGGCTGTCCGCCGCCGGGATGAAAGTCGCGATCATCGAGCGCGGCCGCTTCGGCGGCACCTGCGTGAACACCGGCTGCATCCCGACCAAGACGCTGGTCGCGAGCGCATACGCCGCGCACCTCGCGCGGCGCGCCGGCGAATACGGCGTGTCGGTCGGCGGCCCCGTCACCGTCGACATGAAAGCCGTGAAGGCGCGCAAGGACCAGATCTCCGGGCGCTCGAACCACGGCGTCGAACAGTGGGTGCGCGGGCTGGAAAACGCGACCGTCATCCAGGGTCATGCGCGCTTCGAAAGCGCGCACGCCGTGCGCGTCGGCGACGAGCTGCTCGAGGCAGACCGCATCTTCGTCAACGTCGGCGGGCGCGCGCAGGTGCCGCCGATGCCGGGCCTCGACACGGTGCCGTACCTGACCAACTCGACGATGATGGACGTCGACTTCCTGCCCGAGCATCTCGTGATCGTCGGCGGCAGCTACATCGGGCTCGAGTTCGGCCAGATGTATCGCCGCTTCGGGTCGCGCGTCACGATCGTCGAAAAGGGGTCGCGCCTGATCCGCCGCGAGGACGAAGACGTGTCGCAGGCCGTGCGCGAAATCCTCGAGCAGGAAGGGATCGACGTGCAGCTCGACGCGACCTGCCTGAGCGCGCGGCGCGACGGCAGCGGCATCGCGGTCGGTCTCGACTGCGCGGGCGGCGGCCGCGAGGTCGCGGGCTCGCACCTGCTGCTCGCGGTCGGACGCGTGCCGAATACCGACGATCTCGGGCTCGACCGCGCGGGCGTCACGACCGACGCGCGCGGCTATATCGAGGTCGACGACCAGTTGCGCACGAACGTGCCCGGCATCTGGGCGCTCGGCGACTGCAACGGGCGCGGCGCGTTCACGCACACCGCATACAACGACTTCGAGATCGTCGCGGCCAACCTGCTCGACGACGATCCGCGCAAAGTGTCCGATCGCATCGCGGCGTACGCGCTGTACGTCGATCCGCCGCTCGGCCGCGTCGGCATGACGCTCGCGGAAGCGAAGCAGACGGGCCGCCGGCTGCTGGTCGGCACGCGCCCGATGACGCGCGTCGGCCGCGCGGTGGAAAAAGGCGAGAGCCTGGGCTTCATGAAGGTGATCGTCGACGCGGACAGCCACGCGATCCTCGGCGCGTCGATCCTCGGCGTGACGGGCGACGAAGTCGTGCACGGAATGCTCGACGTGATGGCCGCGGGCGCACCGTACACGACGATCAGCCGCGCGATGCACATCCATCCGACCGTGTCGGAACTCGTGCCGACGCTGCTGCAGGATCTGCATCCGGTCGAATGACGCGCGGCGAATCGAAGCGCCAGGCGCTGCTCGATGCGGGCGCGAAGCACGTGATCGCCGGCAGCCCTGCCGACCTGCCGCAGCAGGTGGCCGACATCACCGGCGGCACCGGTGCGCGCCTCGTGTTCGATCCGGTCGGCGGCCCCGATGCGGCGAACCTGCTGCGCGCGCTGGCCACGAACGGCACGTTCTTCCAGTACGGCGCGCTCGACACGCGCGACATCCCGGTGCCCGTGATGGACCTGCTCGCGCGCCACCTGACGCTGCGCGGCTACGAGCTGTTCGAGATCACCGGCCACGCGCAGCGGCTCGAGCGCGCGAAGCGCTTCATCGTCGACGGGCTCGCGGCAGGCGCGCTGAAGCCGCTGATCGATCGCACGTTCGCATTCGACGACATCGTGGAAGCGCATCGTTACATGGAAGCCGGCGCGCAGGTCGGGAAGATCGTCGTCACGGTCTGAAAGGGCGCAAAGCGGGCCTGCCGTTTGAAAACGACGGCACGCCCGCCACCCGCTCAGCTTTCGAAATACCGCGGCCGGTCGATATCGGCCAGCAGCCCCGGCTGCGTCGGCGCCCAGTCGAGCGACGCACGCGTGCGCTCGCTCGTTGCCGGCGCATCCATCCCCGCGAACATCGCGAACCAGCCGAAGTGTTCGCCGGCTTCAGCTGACGTTTTCGCGACGACCGGCACATTGAGCCGCCGGCCGATCACTTCCGCGATCTCGCGGAAGCGCACGCCCGTATCGTCGACCGCGTGATAGCGCGCACCGGCCGCGCCGCGTTCGATCGCGAGCCGGTACACGCGCGCCGCGTCGAGCCGGTGCACGGCCGGCCAGCGGTTGTCGCCATCGCCGAGATAGGCCGATGCGCCCTTCTCCCTCGCGAATGCAATCAGGCGCGGCACGAAACCGTGATCGCCGTCGCCGTGCACCGACGGCGGCAGGCGCACGACCGACGCGTGCACGCCGCGCGCTTCCAGCGCGACCGCGGTTGCTTCCGACGCACGCGGGTAGGACGACGACACCGGCACGTGCGGATCGTCTTCCGTCGCCGCGCGCCCGGGGGCGACGAGCGCGAGGCCCGACGTGACGATCAACGGCCGTGCCGAACCTTCCAGCACCGCGCCGATCGTCTCGATCGCGCGACGGTCGAGTTCGCAGTTCTGCGCAAAGCGCGAAAAGTCGTGATTGAATCCCGTATGGATCACCGCGTCGGCAGCTTCGGCGCCGCGCGTGAGGCTGTCGAGATCCTCCAGCGAGCCGCGATGGACGTCGGCGCCCGCCGCCTCGACCGACGCGGCAGCCGCGTCGGAACGCGCAAGACCGAGCACCGCATGGCCGGCCGCAATGAGTTCGGCAACGACGGCGGAACCGACGAACCCCGACGCTCCAGTAACAAAGACACGCATGTTCAACACCTCCGGATGGCATGGAGGCTTACTATCCGTCGATGCCCGCTCGCGATGAAGTCGTGACGGTTTACCGGTAAACGAACTAACAGGATATGGCTGACGCCCCCGACAACCTGCTCGGCGCGTACCTGCGGGACCGCCGCGAGAAACTCGATCCGGTCGCGCTCGGGCTGCCGGCCACGCGCCGCCGCACGCCCGGCCTGCGGCGCGAAGAAGTCGCGCAGCGCGCGCACGTCAGCGCCGCGTGGTACACGTGGCTCGAACAGGGGCGCGGCGGCGCGCCGTCGGCCGACGTGCTCGACCGGCTCGCCCGCGCGCTGCTGCTGAACGACGCCGAGCGCGAGCACCTGTTCCTGATCGGCGTCGGCCACCTGCCGGAAGTGCGCTATCACGCGACCGACCATGTGTCGCCGCGCGTGCAGCACGTGCTCGATTCGCTCGACGCGAGCCCCGCGATCGTGCGCTCAGCGACGTGGGACGTCGTCGCATGGAACGTCGCGGCGGCCGCGACACTGACCGACTACACGACCCTGTCGCCGGAACGGCGCAACATCCTGCGGCTCATCTTCATCGATCCGCACGTGCGCGGCGTGCAGGCGAACTGGGAACGCGTCGCGCAGTTCGCGGTAGGCGCGTTTCGTGCCGACGTCGCGCGCGGCGGCGCGACGCAGGCCGTGCAGGCGTTCGTCGACGAGATGCGCGCGACGAGCGCGGAGTTCGACGCGCTGTGGCGCGACCACGATATCCGCTCGCATGACGAAGGGACCAAGGAGATCCACCATCCCGCGGTCGGGCGAATCGCGCTCGAATACTCGGCATTCGCGGTGAGCGGCCGGCCCGACCAGACGCTCGTGATCTTTACGCCGGAAACGGCGGCCGATCGCGCGCTCGTCCTGAAACTGGTGGCCGCGCGCGAACAAGCCCTGGCCGAGCAGATGCCCGCCGCATGACGGCGCGTGTTTCGTCTGACGAGCGCGCTGCCGCGCCGTATCGCCCGCCGCCGCATGACCCGAAGACGCTCGGCGTGGGTTCGGCGATCGGTGTACGCAAGGATGACGACGCGCTGTGCACGCAGATCAACCAGGCACTCGCGAACCTGATCCAGGATGGGACGTACCAGCGGATCGCGAAGCCGTATTTCTCGTTCGATATCTACAACTGACGGGCGAGAACGGAAAACACGAAACGGCGCCACGCATGCGTGCGCGACGCCTCTTCTTCGTTCACCGAATCATTTCGACTACGCCGCTCGCTGTAACAGGTCGGTTGCGAAAGACTTCGCGTGCTCGACGGCTTCCTGCGCGTCGCCGAATACACCGAGCTGATCCCAGTGCTCTTCGGCCGCATACGTTCCCTTCACGGCGAGCGCCCGCTGAACGCTCAACTGCGCGGCGTATCTGCCATCCTCCAGCGCTCGAGCCGTCGCAACGACCTTGTGCGGAGGGCTGGCTCGTTCCGGCTGAATCAGCTCGACAGCGCCGCCGGCCAGGTCGATATTCATCAATTCGTTCCTGGCTTTGCAATCGGGGCAGTAGAAGCACCACCCCGTGTCGTCCTGATGGGGCCTGACCTGCCCGCGAGCCAGTACGGCACGACATTCAACGTTTTCGCAGATGAACGGCATGGCAGTCTCCGAAGTTGTTTGACGGAAATCCTAGCATGTCCGTCGGCGGTCAACCACCGGCATCGGCATGATTGCCATGCGGGTGATCAAAGTCGGGCGCCCAAGCCCTTCGCACGCCGCGCACGCAGATCGCCCCCCGCGCTCGCGAGCCTCATGTCACCCGAGATAAACTGTCTGCCCGACCCACGCATCGAGCCATCCTCCATGTTGATCCGCGTTGCAACACCGTCCGATGCCATCCCGCTTGCCGAACTGAAGCGCGACACGTTTCGGGAAACCTTTCTGCATGAAGGATTCGGCATCGACTATCCGCCGTACGATCTGGCTGCGTACGAGACGAACACCTACTCGGTCGAAACGACCACGGGCCAGCTCAACGATCCCCAGTGCCGCACGTGGGTCGCGGAAAGCGACGACGGGCAACTGGTGGGGTATGCACACGTGGGGCCGTGCAAACTCCCGCACCCGGACGTTGCCGACGGGTCGGGGGAGATCCATCAGATCTATCTTCGGCGCGGGACGCAAGGGACCGGCGCCGGGCGCGCTTTGTAGCGGCTACGCCCCCAGAGCGTCTTCGGCTCGTCGAGCAGATGACGCAACCCGCTGCGCTCGATCGTGATTTCCGCGACTTCGTTTACCCGTTCGAGAACCTCGCTCTCGTCGACCGACAACACGCGCGGCCCCTCCATCAGCCCCCTTTCGCCGACCACCGTCACGCCCGCATCGATCAGCTCGGGCACCGCGCAGCGCCCGATGAACGACATGATCGCGCTCGGGTTGTGGACGATCGCGGTGCCCGTCCCGACGCACGCCGCGATGTCGGCGGCGGTCAGGTCGATGCTGTGCGACATGAACGACGTCACGCCGGCCTTCAGCTGTTCGAGCGCGGCGCGCTTTGCTCAGACGCGAATGGCTCGCGCAAGCAAGCTGACGAAACGGCGACGCGCGATGCGCCTATGCGGTTTTCCCGGACAGCCCGTGCATCGGCCGCCGCAGCGCGGCGTCGAACGGGTTGGTGCGCGGCCCGATCGCATCGGCCTGGCGCCGCAGCAGTTCGACGACCATCGGCATCCGGTCGTCGCCGAGGCGCGATGCGAGCGTGCCGACGCTCAGCGCGCCGACGGGATACCCGGTGCGATCGAGGATCGGCACCGCGACGCCGGCCATCCCGTCGAGCACGCCGCTGTTGCGGCCCGCGTAGCCGAGCTGCCGCACGCGTTCGATCTCGGTGCGCAGGTACACCTCGTCGAGCACGCCATAGCCGCGAATGCGCGGCACGTTGAAGCGGATCACTTCCTCGCGTTCGGCTTCGGGCAGGAATGCGAGGATCGCGAGACTGCCCTGCCCGACGCCGAGCGCGATGCGCCCGCCGATGTCGCCGGTAAACGACCGGATCGGGAACGGCCCTTCGCACAGGTCGAGACACACCGCGTCGAAGCCGCTCTTCACGAGCAGGAAGATCGTCTCGCCGATGCTTGCGCACAGCCGCAGCAGCGCGGGGCGGCACAGCGTGCGCATGCTGCTCGGGTTGCCGGCCTGCGCGGCGAGCGCAAAGAAGTCGACGCTCAGCCGGTACAGCTTCGACTGCTCGTCCTGCTCGACCATCCCTTCGGCGATCAGCGCTTGCAGGATCCGGTGCGCGGTGCCCTGCGTGAGGCCGACGGCCTTCGCGAGGTGCGTGACGCGCACGCCGTCCTGCTGCATGCCGGCCAGCGCGCGCAGGATCGCGAACGCGCGCTGCAGCATGCCGGTGCCCGGCGCGCCGGCCGCATCGGCGGCGTCCTCGTCCGGCTGCGCCGCGCGTGCGGCCGGCGACGTTCCGGGCGTATGGGGTTCCTGCACGCCGGTTCTCCTCACGAATTTCACTGAATGGAATACGGTAGCCGCCATTGTCGTCCGGCCGAAATTCCGCCGGCATCCGGGTGTACACGGGATTGACGCGTGCATTTCGCGGCTCGACCACCCTTCATCCAGCGAAACGATTTACGTGCGATTCGACCATCCGTTCCGTTCATCGGAATTCTTTCGAAATGCATCCCGTTCAGCAGAATTCCAAATTGACGCTCCGAAATATGGCTGGCTAGAGTCCGCGTCATTGGCACACCGGCCTCGCGGTGTGCGACCCCGGAGCTCCCCATGTCGTTTCTCACGCTTACGGATCTGACGAAAACCTTCGGCGACCTCACCGCCGTCGCCGACGTCAACCTGTCGGTCGAACAAGGCGAATTCGTGTCGCTGCTCGGGCCGTCGGGCTGCGGCAAGACCACCACGCTGCAGATGATCGCCGGCTTCGTCGACGTCACGCGCGGGCGCATCGCGCTCGACGGGCAGGACATCACGCACCTGAAGCCGAACCGGCGCGGGCTCGGCATCGTGTTCCAGAGCTATGCGCTGTTTCCGCACATGAGCGTCGCGGAGAACGTCGGCTTCGGGCTCGACATGCGCGGCGTCGACAAAGCCGAGCGCACGGAGCGCATCCGCGCGGCGCTCGCGCTCGTGCGCCTCGATGCACTCGCGCACCGCTTTCCGCGCGAGCTGTCGGGCGGCCAGCGGCAGCGCGTCGCGATCGCGCGCGCGGTCGTGATCGAGCCGCCGGTGCTGCTGCTCGACGAACCGATGTCGAACCTCGACGCGAAGCTGCGCGAGGACATGCAGTTCGAGCTGCGCGCGATCCAGCGCAAGATCGGCACGACGACGATCATGGTCACGCACGATCAGTCGGAAGCGCTGTCGATCAGCGACCGCGTGGTCGTGATGGAAGCCGGCCGCATCACGCAGACCGACACGCCGTACCGTGCGTACGAGCGCCCCGAAAACCGCTTCGTCTCGCAATTCATCGGCAAGGCGAACCTGCTGCCCGGCACGATCGTCGCGCACGACGGCGACGCGATCCGCATCGACCTCGGGCACGGCCTCGCCGAAACCGGTCACACCGCGCACCTGCCGCCGCGCGAGCGTGACATAGGCGTCGGCGACGCGGTGTCGGTCTGCATCCGTCCGGAAAAGCTGCGGCTCTGCACACCCGACACCGGCCGCTTCGCCGCGACCGTCACGAGCCGCTTCTTTCTCGGCAGCCAGTGGCTGTACCGCGTCGACAGCGCGCTCGGCGAAGTGCTCGTGTGCTGCCAGAACGAAGGCGCGGAACCGCTCGCGGAAGGCGCGCCGGTCGGCATCGACTGGCACAGCGACGCGGTGCGCGTGATGCGCCGGGAGGCCTGAATGGGACAGCCCACCCGCCCGCTTCCGACTGACGGCGTGCCGGCCGCGTTCGCGCAATCGGCCGCGGCTTCCGCAGAGGTCGCACCGGCACGCGCTGCCGCCGCGCACGCGCCGCGCGCCACCTGGCGTGCGCATGCGCCGCTGTGGCTGATGTGCGCGCCCGCATTCGCGCTGTTTGCCGCGCTCGTGCTCGTGCCGCTGGCGATGACGTTCGTGCTGACGTTCTACCGCTTCGACCCGGCGACCGGTGCGATCGCCGCGTTCCAGTTCGGCAACTACGCGGAAGTGCTCGGCTCGCCGTACTTCCACACGATCTTCCTGCGCACGTTCGGGATCGCCGCGCTGACGACCGCGATCTGCGTCGCGGTCGGCACGCCGGAAGCGTACGTGCTGTCGAAAATGCGCGACCCGTGGCGCTCGCTGTTCCTGCTCGCGATCCTCGCGCCACTGCTCGTGTCGATCGTCGTGCGCGCGTTCGGCTGGAGCATGCTGCTGAACACGAGCGGGCTCGTGAACCGGACGCTCGGGCTCATCGGCCTCGGGCCGTACAAGCTCGAATACACGACCTTCGCGATCGGGATCGCGCTGGTGCACGTGATGCTGCCGTTCATGGTGATTCCCGTGTGGACCGCGCTGCAACGGCTCGATCCGCAGACCGAGCACGCGGCACTGTCGCTCGGCGCGTCGCCGTTCACGACGCTGCGCCGCATCGTCCTGCCGCAGCTGATGCCGGGGGTGCTGTCGGGCAGCCTGATGGTGTTCGGGCTGTCGGCGAGCGCGTTCGCGATTCCCGGCCTGCTCGGCGGACGCCGGCTGAAGGTGGCGGCCACCGCCGTCTACGACGAATTCCTCGGCTCGCTGAACTGGCCGCTCGGCGCGACGATCGCGGTGCTGCTGCTGGTCGCGAACCTCGTCGTGATGCTCACCTACTACCGCGTGCTCGAACGCCGCTACGCACGCAGCCTCGGAGGCGCATCCCGATGAGAAAGAACGGCCCCCTCGCCCTCGCGTTCCACACGCTCGTGATCGTGTTCGTGCTCGCGCCGCTCGCGATCGTCGTGCTGGTCGCGTTCACGCCGGACGAAACGCTGACGCTGCCGACCCACGGGCTGTCGCTGCGCTGGTTCCGCGCGATACTCGACTATCCCGACTTCGTCACCGCGTTCTTCAACAGCGTGAAGCTGGCGCTCGCATCGGCGACGCTGTCGCTCGCGATCGCGCTGCCGGCGGGCCTCGCCATCGGCCGCGCGACGTTTCCCGGCCGCGCGTTCCTGAACGGGTTGCTGCTGTCGCCGCTCGTGATCCCCGGCCTCGTGCTCGGCATCGCGCTGCTGCGCTTCTTCGCGCTGATCGGCGCGACCGGCTCGTTCGCATGGCTCGTGCTCGCGCACATGATCGTCATCACGCCGTTCGTGATGCGGCTCGTGCTCGCGTCCGTCTCGGGCCTCGACCGCAGCATCGAGCAGGCCGCGTGCTCGCTCGGCGCGGACCCGTGGACGACCTTCCGCCGCATCACGCTGCCGATGATCGTGCCCGGCATCACCGGCGGCTGGCTGCTCGCGTTCATCAACAGCTTCGATGAACTGACGATGTCGATCTTCGTCACGTCGCCGCAGACGGTCACGCTGCCCGTGCGCATGTACATGTACGCGACCGAATCGATCGACCCGATGATGGCGTCGGTGTCGGCGCTCGTCATCTTCATCACCGCCGGCGCGATGCTGCTGCTCGATCGCGTGTACGGCCTGAACCGCATCCTGATCGGCCAACACTGACGATGACTTCCGCTTCCCGTTCAACCGACACCGTGGACGACGGCGCGCAGTTCGTGCGCGTCGCCGAGCGCGAGCGTGCCGCCGTCGCGTTCACGCTCGACGGCCACCCTGCGCAGGCCCTTGCCGGCGACACCGTGCTCACCGCGATCCTCGTCGCGCAGCGCCGCGTGCGCGTCAGCGAATTCAGTGGCCTGCCGCGTGCGGGCTTCTGCCTGATCGGCGCATGCCAGGATTGCTGGGTGCGCACCGAAGCAGGCGCACGCGTGCGCGCATGCTCGACACCGATCGCCGAAGGCATGCGGATTCTCACCGGCGTGCCGCCCGTTGCCACCGGAGACACGCAATGACCGACGCACTGCAACCGGTGATCGTCGGCGCAGGCCCGGCCGGCGTGCGCGCGGCCGAGGCGCTGGTCGACGCGGGGCTACGCCCCGTCGTGATCGACGAGAACGCGCGCTGGGGCGGCCAGATCTACCGGCAACCGCCGGCCGACGGCGCGTTCGTGCGCGGCAAGCGCACGCTGTACGGCTTCGAGGCCGCGAAGGCCGACGCCGTGCACCGGACCATGGCCGCGCTGCTGCCGCACGTCGACTACCGGCCGGACACGCTCGCGTGGGCATGCGGCGCGGGCCGCGTCGATACGCTGCAGGGCGGCCACGAAGTGACCGTGCCGTACTCGCACCTGATCGTCGCGAGCGGTGCGACCGACCGCATGCTGCCCGTGCCGGGCTGGACCCTCGCGGGCGTCTATACGCTCGGCGGCGCGCAGGTCGCACTGAAGGCGCAGGGCTGCGCGATCGGCAGCCGCATCGTGTTCGCCGGCACGGGGCCGCTGCTGTATCTCGTCGCGTACCAGTATGCGAAGGCCGGCGCGCAGGTCGCGGCCGTGCTCGACACGAGCCCGCTGCACCGCCAGGCGACCGCCGCGCCCGCGCTGCTGCGCATGCCGTCGATCTTCGCGAAGGGGCTCTATTACATCGGCTGGCTGCGCGCGCACGGCGTCGCGATCGAAACGGGCGTCACGCTCGAGCGCGTGCTCGGCGAACAACATGTGACGGGGCTCGCCTGGCGCGCGGCCGGCGCCGATGCGCAGCCGCGCGTGCTCGACTGCGACGCGCTCGGGCTCGGCTTCGGCCTGCGTTCGGAGACGCAGCTCGCCGATCTTGCCGGCTGCCGGTTCGGTTTCGACCCGGTCAACCGCGCATGGCTGCCCGAGCGCGACACGGCCGGCCGCACCTCGGTGCGCGGGATTTACGTCGCGGGCGACGGCGCGGGCATCGCGGGTGCCGACGCGGCCGAAGCGTCGGGCCGGCGAGCGGCGCTCGCGCTGCTCGACGACGCGGGCATCGCGCCGCGATCGCCATCCGGCAAGCCCGATGCGGCGACGCTCGAACGCAGGCTCGCGCGCATCGGCGCCTTCCGCGCGGGCCTCGAAGCGGCATTCGCCCTGCCCGTCGAGCAAGCCGCGCGCTGCGCCGACGACACGATCGTGTGCCGCTGCGAGGAGATCGACGCGGGTACGCTGCGCCGTTGCATCCGTGGCGGCGCAGCGACCGAACTGAACCGGCTGAAGGCGCTGACGCGGGTCGGGATGGGCCGCTGCCAGGGCCGCATGTGCGGCGACGCGGCCGCGCTCGTGCTGGG
>NZ_JAAGPP010000202.1:0-13093 GCF_017104975.1 Burkholderia sp. Ac-20344 | reverse complement strand
CTCGCGACGCTCGCGTACGCGGTCGGCGCGGCCGCGACGCACGTCGTCGCACCTGACGACATGCTCGCCCGCGTGTCGCCTTCGTCCGGCGTCTGGCTGCTGCTGTTCGCGTGGGCCGTGCTCGTCGCGGACGCGCTCGCCCGGCTCGCATTCGGCCCATGGCGGCGCCTCGCCGCGCTCGTCGTCGCGATCGCAGCGATTTCGGTGCCGCTCGCGAGCGGCTGGTGGGACGGCCTTTCGGTGATGCGCGAATACGCGGTGCGCAGCGACGACTTCTGGCGTGAAGCGATCCGCCACGTATCGCTCGCCGGTGGCTCGGTGGCCGCCGCGCTCGTCGCGGGCGTGCCGCTCGGCATCGCCTGCGCGCGCATCGCGGTGGTGCGTACCGTCGCGCTGCCCGTGCTCAATATCGTGCAGACGATCCCCAGCATCGCGATGTACGGGCTGATGATGGCGCCGCTCGGGCTGCTCGCCGCGCACGTGCCGCTCGCGGCCGCGCTCGGCATCCGCGGCATCGGCGTCGCGCCGGCCGTGCTCGCGCTGTTCCTGTATTCGCTGCTGCCGATCGCGTCGAGCGTCGTGGTCGGGCTCGGGCAGGTGCCGCCGCACGTCACCGAAGCGGCGCGCGCGATGGGCATGACGCGTACCCAGCGGTTGCTGCGCGTCGATCTCGTGCTCGCGCTGCCGGTGATCCTGAGCGGCGTGCGCATCGTGCTCGTGCAGAACATCGGGCTGACCGCCGTCGCCGCGCTGATCGGCGGCGGCGGCTTCGGCACCTTCATCTTCCAGGGGATCGGGCAATCGGCCGCCGATCTCGTGCTGCTCGGCGCGATCCCGACGATCGCGCTCGCACTGGTGGCGGCCGTCATGTTCGAAGCCGCGACCACGCTCGCGAAGGGGCGTGCAGGATGATCGAGATCGAACGTGCAGGCAAACGCTTCGGCGATATCGTCGCCGTCGACGACGTATCGCTGACGATGAAGCGCGGCACGATCACCGCGCTCGTCGGCGCATCGGGCAGCGGCAAGTCGACGTTGCTGCGCATGATCAACCGGCTGATCGCACCCACCAGCGGCACGATCCGCATCGACGGCGTCGACACGGCCACCGTTGCACCCGAACAGCTGCGGCGCGGCATCGGCTATGCGATCCAGGGGCACGGGCTGTTTCCGCACTGGAGCGTCGCGCGCAACATCGCGACCGTGCCGCGCCTGCTCGGCTGGCCGGCCGATCGCATCGACGCGCGCGTGAACGAATTGCTCGACCTGTTCCATCTCGCGCCGGCCGAGTTCGCGGACAAGCTGCCGCACGAACTGTCGGGCGGCCAGCAACAGCGCGTCGGCGTCGCGCGCGCGCTCGCGGCCGAGCCGGCGATGCTGCTGATGGACGAGCCGTTCGGCGCGCTCGACCCGATCATCCGCGGCAAGGCGCAGGACGACCTGTTCGCGTTGCAGCGCCGCCTCGGCATCACGGTCGTGATCGTCACGCACGATATCGAGGAAGCGCTGAAGCTCGGCGACACGATCGCGGTGATGGAGGGCGGCCGGCTGCTGCAGGTCGCATCGCCGGCCGAGATTCTCGGCAAGCCGGCAGCCGGCGTGGTCGAGCAGCTCGTCGCGGGCGTCGACCGGCCGCTGCGCCTGCTCGCGCTCACGCCGATCGACGCAGTGGCCGAACCCGGTCATGCCGACGGCGAACCGATCGCCGCGACGCGCACGCTGCGCGATGCGGTGTCGGAGCTGCTGTGGCGCGGTGTCGATGCGCTGCCGGTCGAAGATGGCAGCAACGGCCACGCACACCCCGCGCGCCGCATCACGCTCGACGCGATCCGCACGCACGCGAGGAAGCCCGCATGACGACGCCGGATGCCGCGCACGGTACCCGGCCGCCGAGGACGGCCTCCGCTCTCTCACGCACGCTGCCCGCCTACGTGGCCCGCGCGGCCGCGCTCGCACTGCTGCTCGTGCTGCTGTTGCGCCCCGAATGGCTGCAAGGCTTGTTCGCGCCGTTCGCGGACAACGGCGCACCGGTCATCTACGATCGCGCGAGCCTGCTCGACCTCACGCTCGCGCATCTCGGCACGGTCGCGCTGTCGAGCGTGATCGGCACGATCGTCGCGGTCGCGGCCGGCATCGCGGTCACGCGGCCGTGGGGCGCGGATTTCCTGCCGGTCGCGCGCAGCGTCGTCGACATCGGCCAGACCTTCCCGCCCGTCGCGGTGCTCGCGCTCGCGGTGCCGGCCGTCGGCTTCGGATTGAAGCCCGTGCTGATCGCGCTCGTGCTGTATGGTCTCCTGCCCGTGTTCGAAAGCACGATCGCGGGGCTCGAGGACGTGCCGCGCGACGTCGTCGATGCCGCGCGCGGGATGGGGATGAGCGGCTGGCAGCAACTCGTGTCGGTCGAGCTGCCGCTCGCGTTTCCGGTGATCGTCAACGGGGTCCGGCTCGCGGTCGTGATCAATCTCGGCACCGCGACGATCGGCTCGACGGTCGCCGCGCGCGGGCTCGGCGACGTCATCATCGCGGGGCTGCAGACGTCGAATACCGCGTTCGTGCTGCAGGGCGGCGTGATCGTCGGGCTGCTCGCGGTGCTCGTCAGCGATGCGATCGGTGCGATTGCACGGGTGGCGGTGCGGCACACAAGGGCCTGAGCACGGCCTTGTCGTGATTCAAATGACGGACTCCGCCCCACGCATTTCCCGTTACATCGGCACACCGCAGGCAGGTCAGCCCTCTTGCGCTCCGGTTTCCTTAATCACTCCGGGCTTCGGCTTCGCGGCATTCGGCACACTCTGCTGCGCCGTACTGCGCTTTGGACCCTCTGTCCACCCAACCAGATTCAACGCATTGTCATACGCGTCGATCCGCACGGGATCCGTACTTTTCCATTGTTTTTTCGGGATCACCAGCTTCCACGCAGAACCCGCTCCCGGATTGCGGAAGAATGCAACTACGCCGACAAATTGTGCGTCGACATGCATGGGCTCGCTGATGCTGACACTCGCATCGGGACGTAGCAGAACACTCTTGGTCACAAGCAGATCAGCCTTCAGTGCATCGAGATCGTTGGTCTGCAACTGGGCGTAGTCGAGTTGGCGGAATGCCTGCCCAGATTTCAGCTGATAAATCCGAACGATGGTCGACAGCGGTTGCGACGCATCATTCGGATTGAGCGACGCACGGCTAACCAGATCGATATTCATCGTCTTGACCTGCGTCATGAATACCCACTTCGCGGCATCCGTCGCGCCATCCTTCACCGCCTGCCCCACGCCGCACCCCGACAGGGCAAGGGTGGCCGCCGCAATCGCGCCGGTCATAAAGGGTCGAATCATTCAATCAATCCTGTTATCGTTACGTTCGCGAAGTCACGTTCCGCCAACACCGGGCGTGCAAGCAAAGTCACCATCCGGAAACCCGATCTGCGCCGCCTCCGGTCCATTGACCGAGCTGGACACGAACCGCAGCCGTTGTCGATGCATTTGTGCCGGGTAGCGACAGTTGGCTGGTGTACCCAAGACTGACCTCGGTCGAACTCAGTCGCGGACCCGGCATCAGTTCCGGCGCAACCTGCATTTCCAGATGGGCATTCGCCTCGTAACCGAGATAAAAGCGCAGCAGCGCCATCAGCGCCCGATGCTGACTGTGCCCCGGCATCAGCGCCAGCACCGATTCGCGCGTATCCGGCCGAATGACCACGCGCACCGTATTCGCTCGATCGCAAAACTCACGACCCAGCAGGCACCCTTCCCCGAGCGCGCCGGGTTCGCGCGTCTCGACGCGATTCCATACCGGATGGCATTCCTCGATCGTCACGTGTGCATCCGGCACCGCATGCCGGAGCACGCCGGCAAGCCCCTCCGCCGTCCGCGTCTTCTGCGCCGCGAGTCCGAGCATCGACAACAGCTTGCGGATGCCCACCGCCCGGGCAATCTCCGGATCGCCCAGGCCGAGCCCCGCGAAATTCAGCAGGTAACGCGAAACCGTATCGTCCCCCTCCGGCCTGAATCCGGTCGGATAGCGATACTTGCGCCATACCCGGTAGTACTGCGTCGCGATGCGATGATGAAACAGGTCGAGAAAACCGGATAGCGCGTCAGCACCCTCTCGATTCTGTGCGATTTCGTCGACGAAATACGACGGCATCCGCGCATCGACGCCATATAGCCCCAGAAACGTCGTGCGCACGTCCGGGGGCGCCGCCGGACGATCGGGATCGTATTCCACCGCATCGATCTCACGATTCGGAAATCCGATCCGCGCCCGGGAGCGGAACCGAACGGCTTCCCCCACGGGCGAATCGGTCGTACCAAGCGGCGACCGATTGGGCGCCGCGAGTTCGAGCAATTCGCAGAAGCGGTAGAAGTTCATCCGCGTCGCGCTATCGAGCAACGCCGGCAACAGCGAGTCCGCCTCCCGCACACAAGCGGGTTTTCCGGGCCTGTTCAAAACGGCGCCCCATCGCCCTTCGTGTCCGGCCAGACAACGCGCCGGCCAGTCGGCTGTACGACGATCACCAGTCTCGTGAAAAGGTTCAGCGTCGCATATAGCCCAAGGAATCGATTGAGCATGCCCCCAAACAGCTCCATGTCGCCATCGCCAGCAAACGCCCTGCCGTCGAGCGTCACTTCGATTTCGACTCCGCGTTGCAGCCCGCCCTTCACCAGCGTCTGCAGCGGCCGATGCCGCACGTCGACGATCGCTTCGATGCGGCGCTTGTTCAGCTCCCCTTCGGTCCAGTCGTACAACGCGAGCGCCCCCCGCAGGATCTCCGGGTTCAGCAAGGACAGGTAATTCGGTGACAAATGCGACAGAACACGCCATTGAAAGCGATCGTCGGTGGGCGGATAGACGGGAAGCGTCGGCGCCGTCAGGTTGCGTACCGATCCCACATTCGTGAAGCCGCCGCGCATCCGGGTAATGCTTGCTTCGCGCAACCCCTTGCGCGGCAGCATCCCGTTCGTACCGGTCACCGTCAGGGACAGCGTCTCCATCGGTAGCGCCGCCTGCCGCTCCCAGGCGTGTCCGCCAAGCACGACCCACGTGTCGAAACGCCCCGAGGGACCGCGCCGCATTCTCGTGTGGAAGTATCGTTCGGGCATTTCGTGGCGCAACATGCCACCTCGATGTCGGAACGATGCAAACGGCGCGTACTCGAAGCGCTGCCCCGACCGCCCCTCGAAGCCCTGCACGGCATCTACCGAATACACATCGACCTGGCCATCGTGCTGTTCGATCGCGTGAACGCGATACTCCGTTTCGAAGTGCGTGACGCTGATCGGGTCCGCCTCCATCCGGAACAGGTTGATGATCGGCGTACAAAAAAGGCGAACGTTCTCTGCCGAGAACCGCAGGTCGTCCGGATAAGAACGGCTCGGTACCACCTCGACGTCGAAGTGCGGCACGTCGTCGGGAATAGCCTGCATGTCGAGACCCAACAGGTTCACAAACATGAACTTCTCGGGGAACGTGAAGTACTCGAGCAGCAACTGATACCCCCCGAACGCGTTGTCGGCTTTCGGCCACAATCGTTCGTCAGCTGCGAATCCCGCCGGTTCGATCCGTAGGCCCGGCATGGACTGCGGAGAGCCGGGACGGTCGGCGGGATAGCCGGGAATGCGTACCTGAAGCGCGGCCGGCGCGTTGACGAGCGCCGCGTACAACGCCAGTGCAACCGGCCGGTCCGCGTTCAGGAACAGGCGCAGGCACGGCACGCTCAACCGCCCTCGCTGCGCCTGCGGCTCGATCTCGAACCGGAAACGCAGGACCGAACGGCCGTCTTCCCGCGCATACGCGCTCGCCTCAGAGAGCCGCAGCGGGTACAGATCGACTGACTGCGTAGTGCGATAGACACACCGCACGCCCTCGTCGCCTCGACCGAAGGACGGTTCGGCAGAAATCGGCGCGGACTCTACCTCCAGTCCGGCAGCAAGCGTCTCGTGCTTCTGCAGTTCCCCGGCAGACGGACTCAGTTCGAGAATGGACAAGGACGGAATCATCCTCAGGTAGTGCGGCCACAGCATGCTGACGAGCCCCTCCGTCAGCTCCGGCAGTTCGTCGTCGAGCTTATGGCGAAGGCGCCCCATCAGAAAGGCAAAGCCTTCGAACAGACGTTCGACGTGCGGATCGCGTTCGCCGATACGATCGATATTCAGCATCCGCGCGCGATCGGGAAACGCCTGCGCGAACTCCTTGCCGGCATCGTGCAAGTAGCGCATCTCCGCCTCGTAGTAGCGGAGGATTTCATTGTCCTGGGTCCCGTTGCTCATTGATTCGATCTCGCGATACCGTTGGGTTGGATGAGACTCTTTTCGATCGTGCGCACGAGCGCGACGCGCACCGATACCTTTCGCATGACGTTCATAGTGGGCTTTGGCCTTCCGGCAGCGGTGTGCCGGCATGCTTCGCCGCATCGACGAACGCTCTCGGCAGCGGCGGAGGGACGTCGGCCCGCGCGGATCGCGCAGCTGCCCGGCCCGCGACCGGTCCTCGAGCGGCGAAGATGCGCGCCGGCAACACGAAGTGCCGCAACGCCAGCAACTCCAGCGGCCCCTTGCCCACATCCGTACGCAACACGACGCTCAACGGATAGGCAACATCGGGGGAAGGCGGTGCCAGCGGTTCCTGTGTCGTCAGGCTGTCGACGCGATCTGCCGCGGCGGTTTCGTCATCCTCGTCACGCTCGACGCCACCGGCTTCCGGCGCGCCGACGCCGGCTGCGGTTACCGGCCCCCGCTCTGCTCGTGGCGCACGCGTATCCGGAGCGGCCTGCCACGTCAGCAGAAAGGTCGCGCTGTCGATCGGCTGCACGCGAGCCCGTTCGAGCATGCGAATCCATCCCCAGCGGCCGCCGAATTCGAATTGCTTGTTCGCCCCGGCCGTTTCGGTCTGCCATTGCAACGACGTACCGAGCCCCTGCGTCCGGTTCGACGGCCACGTCATGGGCTGCCACGTTTCCTGCTGGTTGTAGTAATGCATGCGCTGGCCGTCGAGCATGAGCGTCGTTTCGGTCACGCCCACGGTCGGAACCGGCCGCAGGTCGAAACGATACTGCGGCTCACCCTGCGCGAGCAGGTGGCCCGCCATGCGCTGCAGCAGGTTCATCGCCCTCAGGAAATCGGGATCGAAGCTCACGGCCGTTCCGCCGGCCGATGCCGGCACCCACTGATCGCCCTGCAATTCGAGCACGCCGGCGAGCTGCGAACCGAGGAACGCACCGATCAGCCCGCCCTGCGGGCGCAGGAATCGGGCGAGTTCGGGAATCGATGCATCGTTGCCGGTATCGGCAAACGGGTAACGACCGGCGAACGAGCGATTCCAGGTCGCGACGATCGTCCGGCGCCATGCGGCGTTCAGGCTGGCCTGCGCCGGCTGCATCACCGTTTGCGTTGCCTGCGCGACCGGTCGCACGAAGAGCGCTTCGCCCATGCCGGCCCACTGCGCGCCCAGGCTCGCGGCGATCAGTTGCGCATAAGCCTGCGTATCGGCCAGTTCCGAGCCGCGCCCCTGGAACAGGGATTGCGCAGCCTCCCTCGCTCGGGCGTCGGCATCGGGGCTATCGTTGATCTGCTGGAGTTTCAGGCGCAGCGTCGTGACGCGATCCATGAAGCGCTGCAAGCTCAGGTCGTTGCCCCCGCCGCCGCCGGCGTCGCCTTGCGCGACGAGGCGCAGCACGGGGCCGAACGACGCTCCCAACGGCCCGGCGGGATCGGGCTTCGCCATCTGCGGCCCGTCAGCCTTCCCGCCGAATACCTGCTGGGCCTTGTCGACCAGCGTATCGGACAGCGATGCCTTCAGCGCCCCTGCTCCTGCCTGGTACTCGATCGATTTCATCAGCGCGATCACCGGCGACTGCCGGGTATCGGCCATCAGCCTGAGCTGCTGGATCGCGGACGGCAGCGTCGGCGCCGGCTCCCATTGCAACCCGTTCATGAAACCCTGCCAGCGATCCGCATAGTCGTCGAAATAACGGCGGGTGAGCGCGGCCTTCAGGTCGGCCGCCGGCTGCTTCGCCGCCTGCCTAACCGGGTGCTCGGCCAGCACCCAGTCGTGCGCGGCCTCGTTGCGCCTCGCGGCTTCCTCGATCGCCGCCGCGATCGCGCCGTCGTAGGCCTGCCGGGTGAATGCACTCGGTACCGACGCCGTCGCCCGCAGCAGCCCGCGCGTGTCGGTGCCGGCCGTGAGCGAGGCGAGCGTCTGGTCCGGGTAGCGGTTGCCCGCTGCATCGATGACGCCCCGGTAGATCGTATCTTCCGAGTTCTTCACGCCGATGACCGCCAGCAGCGTCTGGCGCGCGCCATTGACGAGATCCATGCGCGCGCGGATGCGCCAGTCGTCGTGCGCCTTCAGGCGATCGGCATAAAAGCCGAGCAGGCGCCCGGACAGGTCGAGCTTTTCCCCGGGACGGAGGCTCGCGCCCGTGCTCCAATAGCGAACCAGTTGCGGCGTCATGAAGGCCGCGTCGGCGCGCGCCGGCTCGGCCAGTATCAGGTAGGTCTTGAGCGCCTCGTGGCCGGCGAATGCAAGGCGACTGGTCCGGTCGTCGACTTGTTCGGTCTGCATCTGGCCGAGATCGACGAGCATGGCCTCGAGGTTCTGCTGAACCGGTGTGACAAGTACCTGACGGCTCGTCCGCGCATAGGGTCGCCACAGCGCCGCGAGCGTTTCGCGATCACGGTTCATGCCGAACCGCGACATCAGCGGCGCGTGCTCCTGGGTCCGGCTTTCGTAGAAGGCGATACGCTGCTGCAGCGCCAGCAATGCGCGCAGCCGCGCCGCGGGATCCGGCGCAGCCTCCAGCGTGCGGAGCACCTGCTTCGTCCTCAGCACCTCGCGCGCGTTCGACACGCCGGACACCAGCATCCCCGCCGTCCACAGGCCCAGCGCCGTGACGGCGAAGATCGAGCACGCGGTGACCGGGTGCCAGCCAACCCGACGGCCCGGTACGGCCCGCGCGGCTTCACCGAGATACCGCCACAACGACTCACCGCCGTCGCGCGCGATGCGCGAGTCGTGCGCGACATTCGGACAGCCCACGAAAAACACACCGTCGACCCGCTGCCTGCGATGAAACCTTCCGATTGCCGAACGGGCATCAATGCCGGACAGGCCAGCAATCCAGCCTGCCAGCGGTGCAATGCGCGTATCGAGTCGCGCCGACAGCGTCGCCGCCCAGGTATCCGCGGCATTCCGTGCCAGTTGCGACACGGCAAGATCGGCAAGGCGCCTGCGCACGGTATCGAGCGCGGCGCCGATCGCGTCGGCGTCGGCAGGATGCGGAAACCGGGCGCCCGCCACCGGTGCATCGCTTCCGGCAACCGGCCCGGTATTGGCCACGTCGAGCACGTACACCGGCGCGGCCCAGCGCAACGTATCGGCGATGCGCGCGAGGTTCAGGCCATGACGATCAATACCGCGGCGCGGCGCGGGCGGCTCCGCCATCCCGTCGACGGCCAGCACGACGGCATCCACCGGCTTGCGGCGCCGCAAGCGAACCACGCGCTTCAGCCAGGCATCGTCGGGCAGCCCGTTCTCACCGGTCTTGCCCCACAGCACGACCGCATCGTCGGCGAGCAGCCAGCCGGACTCCGCCAGTTCCGGCAACAGCCGGGCGATCGTCGGATCGTCGCCCGTCAGCAGCAGCCACGGTTGGCGGTAGCGCCAGCGGAACCCGTACCGGCCACGCAACGCACTGCGCAGGCCGACGAACGGATCGGACGGTGCCGATGGCCGGCCGTCAGACTCGGCATCGGCGATTTCGGCCGATCCGACTGCCTGCATCGCCGCCTTGCGTTCGGCGCGCCGAACCAGCAACACATAAACGACAATCGCGATCACGAACAGCAGGGCCAGCGCGCAGACGGCCAGCAGCCGCTCGTTCATCGTCGGCAGCCCGATCCGGTCACCTTTGCCGATCACGAAAAGCGACGCGCCGATCAGCACCGTGAATAAAGCAGCCAGTTTGTAGTTCAAATGCATCGCGGTTCCCTATCAAAATCGCGGCGCGACGACCGCGACCGTCACGCGTTCCGCCCGGGCAATGCTGACCAACTGCGTTCGTGCGGAAATCCGTGCGTGCTCCAGCGCCAAGGCGACGCATAGCCATGCCGCCGCAATGCCGGCTGTGCCGACCCGCAGGTCGATGTCGTGCTGGCCTTCAAGGTTCGGCGTCTGCATCGCGCCGACGCCCCGCGCATCGAGGTCGCTCGCCAGCGCGCGATTCAGCGGCGCCTCCGCGCCGCCGGACATCCAGTGGTCGAGCAGTTCCGGGCCACGCACGCGTGCCCACAGCAGCGCCTGGGTCACGCCCTGCGCAAGCGTCGCTTCATCGCGTCGTTCCGGGCGAAAGAGCAGCGCCTGGGTCGTCGACCGGTTGCGCGCCGTCACCGACTGCGAGGCCAGTAGCAGAATGACGCCAGCCTCGGCCGAACCTTCCGCCGGACGCGCATTCAGCAACGCATTCAGTTGCACGACGCACAGCAGGACGACCGCATCGGCCACTTCGTCGTCTTTTCCGTCGATCCAGCGATCGGCCGCGATCAGTTCCGGCGCAGTCGTCTCGATTTCGGGCTTGACCGATGCGCCCAATCCGTCCAATCGATTCGCAGCCCAGCCGGCATGCCATGCGTTCTCGATCTCGGGTATCGAAAGCAAGGTGTCGACGCCCAACCGAATCCGCAATGGCGTGCGTTCGGCCATCGCTCGCAGCGCGGGCGCGATCCCGCGAAGCAGCGTGTCGAACAGGTCGATCAGCAGCGCACGGTGCCGCTGCGCATCCGCGTGATCGTCTTCGGGTATCCATGCCTCCCCTTCCGGTTCGATCCAGCGTGCCGCTACGACTTCGCGATCGCCCGGGAAACGGGCTTGCTGCGCCAGCGCCAGTCGCTTCTCCACGACGGCATCGGCCCTGTTGTCGTGAGCCTGCGCGGAAAAGACGAAACCCGACCCGAGCACGTGAAGGGGAACGCGGGCACGGCGGCAAACCGATTCGACATGGCGCTGCCGAGCTGCGTTGTAGTCGATCGCACGCCGTCGCGGCGCCTGCAGGATGCCGAGGTAGACGAGAAACGGGACCAACCAGCCGATGGCCGGAAACACGACGACGCAACACCAGAACCACGGCGTGTTCGTGGGTTCGCCAGCGGGCCAGAAGCGGACGACGCAGAATGCGCCGCCCCCTGTCAGGACGACGAACAACAGCGCCCATGCCAGCCAGGCCGGCCGAATGCGCGGCACGTCCCGCTCCGGGCCGATCCTCTGGAGGTCGAATGCCATCACGCGCAGCCCGTCACCTTGCTCGACGCGATCAGCGTGGCCCCGCAGCGGGTCTTGTGGCCATGGAACGAGAGTGGTAGATCGCCATCGCGCATTCGTGCGTTTCCCTCGGCGATTTCGTTGTCGCCGCAACGCGGGCACGAAACCTTGTCGGTCTTGCGCGCGGCGCCGCGACCGTTCAGCTTGACGCGGGATGAGCCGGTCAGCACCTTGCCGCCGTGGCTCGTTGCGTCGCCGACGTAGATGACGTTTGGCATTTTTTGGTCTCCTATGGAGTTTTAAATGGCAATTTTGACGAACGGGGATCGCAGGTTCATGGTATTCCGCCAAAGAGGTTGTGGTTGCTCGCTCGTTACCGATATTCCGGCGGATTCAGGCTGGAATCGCGTACGTGCGGGTCACCCGGTTCGATGCGGCATTCGGCTTCCACATCCGCCGGCCATTTCGGCACCTTGCTCGTGGCGCGGTGCACCAGACGGCCGATGAAGAACAGCACGTGGAACGGGAACATCAACCATTTGAAGACCGGATTCCAGGCATCGTGCGAAACCAGTTGTATCCAGCCCTGGTACAACGTTTCGCGCTTGTCGGCGATCGGGAGATAAAGATCTAGTCCGGGCGCGTTAAGTACGGCGCGCGGCCCTTCTTCCATGTAGCGGCGGATGAATTCCCAGTGGCGAAGGCAGTTTTCCTTGCTGCTCGACGCATAGCCGAACACAAACATCTCTTCGACTGTCTTGGGGTCTTTCAGCATCAGCCCGCATATACCAAATGTGCGAATACCAGCAACCTGTGCGTTCACGCGCAACGCGAAGTACACGTCGTCCCACGATGCCTTCAGCACCGTACCGTCGCCGCGAAAAACATAGACCATGCGCATCCGCCGATTCAGGCGAATCGGATAATATGTATAGCGAAACCACTCACCAATCCACCGATAAAATATGACAATAACCCCCGCCTCCACACAAAACAAAACTGTTCCAAATATCGCAGACGACATCATCCCAAACTTCTCTCGACCATCCCATCTTTCATTAAGAAAGTAATCAAATATCACGGAATACCATGTGGAAGCAATGACCCACCCAAACAAGAAGATAGCCCCGCCACCGATTATCGACATCAAGCCACGATTCGTGTAATAACCGTCAACCAACTCCAGATACATCGAATTTATCCGAATCACCCTCATTGATGCATGCGGATCGGCAGCGCGCTTCTTAATGGATAAGTGCCACTCACGATCCTGCTCGGTGAGTAGACGCTGCTTCTTGCTCGTCGTAAACATCACGCCTCCGCCATCGCTTTGTTGAAATCTGCCTGCTCGACTTTGGACTCTCTGTAACGGCTCGAGATTGGCAAGGCACCCCAGTAAGTTTTCTCAAGCCATTGAGAAAAGATGTTGCCTTTCACATACTCGATCGCCATACCTATTCCCACCAGCACAACGGCAAGAATCAAGCCCCACCCGGTTAAACTCAAGCCAAATAGCACGGTACCGCCCCCAGCCGCTGCAAGGGCTGCCCAGCCAGCGATTACGGCACTAAAGACCCCTACTGCTCCTGAAATAAGCTGGAGGTTTCTCAAAGTCCACTTTTCTTGCGCCCGACTCTCAGCAGCATCAACAAAATCCATCACCGCCACCACCCCCGACACCGCAGCAGCCACGACACCCGCCACCCGCAGCGCAAAATCTGCCCGCGTCGCCAACCTCCCGCCCGCCACCCGCTCCGCCATCCCCGTCGCGTACTGATTCCGCCACGTCCCGTACGTCTTCACCACATTCCCCACCCCGGCACCGATCGCTCCCACAAACA
>NZ_JAAGPP010000201.1:0-241 GCF_017104975.1 Burkholderia sp. Ac-20344 | reverse complement strand
AGGATGAGAAGTGGAGATGTGGAGTCAGTAATGGAGTGGACGAGTGTAAGCAACGAATAGTATGATAAAACTGCGAGTAGCGCAGGGCTGGTATAGTGGACAGACAAGCGGTAATGTGAAGTGAGTGCTGAGTGAGGGTAAGTAAGAATATATGTTAAAAAAGAGACGATTACGTGATTATATACATTATGGATTGGTAGGTTTTTTTTTTTTTTTTATTTTTTTTTTTTTTTAATAATCC
>NZ_JAAGPP010000200.1:0-12952 GCF_017104975.1 Burkholderia sp. Ac-20344 | reverse complement strand
CGCGCGCGGCGGCGCGAGCTGGCTCGTCTCGCCGTCCGTCGCGGTGCTGCTGCTGTGGATGTCGATTCCGCTCGCGATGACGATCTGGTATTCGTTCTCGCGCTACAACCTGCTGAACCCGGACGTGAAGGGTTTCGCCGGGTTCGACAACTACCGCTTCCTCGCGACCGATCCGTCGTTCCTGCCCGCGATCTGGCACACGCTCGTGCTGATCGGCGCGGTGCTCGCGATCACCGTGGTCGGCGGCGTGCTGATGGCCGTGCTGTTCGACCGCAAGTTCTACGGGCAGGGCGTGGCCCGCCTGCTCGCGATCGCGCCGTTCTTCGTGATGCCGACGGTCGCCGCGCTGGTCTGGAAGAACATGATCCTGCATCCGGTCTACGGGCTCGTCGCGAACGCGATGCGCGCGCTCGGGATGACACCGATCGACTGGTTCGCCGATTACCCGCTCACCGCCGTGATCATCATCGTCGCGTGGCAGTGGCTGCCGTTCGCGTTCCTGATCCTGTTCACCGCGATCCAGTCGCTCGACCAGGAGCAGAAGGAAGCCGCGCGCATCGACGGCGCCGGCCCGATCGCGATGTTCTTCTACATCACGCTGCCGCACCTGAAGCGCGCGATCGCCGTGGTCGTGATGATGGAGACGATCTTCCTGCTGTCGATCTTCGCGGAGATCTACACGACGACGGGCGGAGGCCCGGGCGATGCGACGACCAACCTGTCGTACCTGATCTACGCGCTCGGCCTGCAGCAGTTCGACGTCGGCCTCGCATCCGCCGGCGGGATCATCGCCGTCGTGGTCGCGAACGTCGTGTCGTTCTTCCTGGTGCGGATGCTCGCGCGCAACCTGAAGGGGGAGTACGACAAATGAGCGACCTGACTTTGCAAGGCCGGCGCGCGCCGGCTGCGTTCGACCTCGCGCGACGCGCGTTGCCCGGCGTGCTCGCATGGCTGATCGCGCTGCTGCTGTTCTTCCCGATCTTCTGGATGGCGATCACGGCGTTCAAGACCGAGCAGCAGGCGTACGCGTCGACGCTGTTCTTCATGCCGACGCTCGACAGCTTCCGCGAGGTGTTCGCGCGCAGCAACTACTTCTCGTTCGCGTGGAACTCGGTGCTGATCTCGGCGGGTGTCACGGTGATCTCGCTGCTGCTCGCGGTGCCGGCGGCCTACGCGATGGCATTCTTCCCGAACCACCGCACGCAGAAGGTGCTGCTGTGGATGCTGTCGACGAAGATGATGCCGTCGGTCGGCGTGCTCGTGCCGATCTACCTGCTGTGGAAGAACGCGGGGCTGCTCGATAGCGTATCGGGCCTCGTGATCGTCTACACGCTGATCAACCTGCCGATCGCGGTGTGGATGACCTTCACGTACTTCAACGAGATCCCGAAGGACATCCTCGAAGCGGGGCGCATCGACGGCGCGTCGACGTGGCAGGAGATCGTCTACCTGCTGATGCCGATGGCGCTGCCGGGGCTCGCGTCGACCGCGCTGCTGCTCGTGATCCTGTCGTGGAACGAGGCGTTCTGGAGCATCAACCTGTCGAGCTCGAACGCGGCGCCGCTGACCGTGTTCATTGCGTCGTACTCGAGCCCCGAGGGCTTGTTCTGGGCGAAGCTGTCCGCGGCTTCCCTGCTCGCGGTCGCACCGATCCTGATCGTCGGCTGGCTGTCGCAGAAGCAGCTCGTGCGCGGGCTCACGTTCGGGGCGGTCAAGTGAGCGCGGGCGGCAAAGGCGTGGTCGGCCACGGGTTGAACGTGCTGATCTGCGATTGCGACGGCGTGCTGATCGACAGCGAGGCCGTCGCCGCCGACGTGATCGTGCGCGAGCTCGATGCGCGCTGGCCGGGTGTCGACGCGCGGCCGGCGGTGATGCCGCTGCTCGGGTTGCGCATCGAGCGCGTGCTGGCCGGCGCGGGCGAGGCCGTCGGCCGCACGCTGTCGGCCGGCGACGTCGACGCGATCCGCCGCGCGGTCGAGGCATCGGCCGTCAACGCGCCGATGGTCGACGGCATCGACAAGGCACTCGCGGCGATCAAGCTGACGACGGCATGCGCGAGCAACAGCTACCGCGCGTACGTCGAGGCGGCGCTCGCGCGCACCGGCCTCGCGCGCTTCTTCGGCGACCGGCTGTTCTGCGCGGACGCCGTGGCAAGGCCGAAGCCGGCGCCCGACGTGTATCTCGCGGCCGCGCGTGCGCTCGGCGCGGTGCCCGCGCAATGCCTCGTCGTCGAGGACAGCGTGACCGGCATCACCGCAGCCGCCGCGGCTGGCATGACCGTGCTCGGCTTCGTCGGCGGCGGGCATGCGTCGGCCGCGCAGATCGACGCGTTGCGCGGGATCGGCGCGCGTCACGTATTCGACGACATGCACGAGCTGCCCGGCTACGTCGCGCGCTGGCAGGCGACGGGCGCCGTGCTGCCGAGCTAGCAATCAGGAACGAATGCGCGCCGCTTTCAACGCGGCGCATCACGAACGAACGGAGACAGACCATGGCAAGCGTGCTCCTGCGCAACATCGCGAAGCGCTACGACGACACCGAAGTGCTGCGCAACGTGAACCTCGACATCGCCGACGGCGAATTCGTCGTATTCGTCGGGCCGAGCGGCTGCGGCAAATCCACGCTGATGCGGATGATCGCCGGGCTCGAGGACATCTCGAGCGGCGAGCTGCTGATCGACGGCGCGAAGGTCAACGACGTGCCGAGCGCGAAGCGCGGCATCGCGATGGTGTTCCAGTCCTATGCGCTGTACCCGCACATGACGCTGTACGACAACATGGCGTTCGGGCTGAAGCTCGCGGGCGCGAAGAAACCGGAGATCGACCAGGCGGTGAAGCAGGCCGCGAAGATCCTGCACATCGACCATCTGCTCGACCGCAAGCCGAAGCAGCTGTCGGGCGGCCAGCGGCAGCGCGTCGCGATCGGCCGCGCGATCACGCGCAAGCCGAAGGTGTTCCTGTTCGACGAGCCGCTGTCGAACCTCGACGCGGCGCTGCGCGTGAAGATGCGGCTGGAATTCGCGCGGCTGCACGACGAGCTGAAGACCACGATGATCTACGTGACGCACGACCAGGTCGAGGCGATGACGCTCGCCGACAAGATCGTCGTGCTGTCGGGCGGCGCGGTGCAGCAGGTCGGCACGCCGAACGCGCTGTACCACGCGCCGGCCAACCAGTTCGTCGCGGGCTTCATCGGCTCGCCGAAGATGAACTTCCTGAAGGGCACGGTCGAGTCGGCCGATGCGACCGGCGTGCTGGTGCGCTTCGACAGCGGCGAGACGCAGCGCGTCGCGGTCGAGGCGGCGGGGCTGCAGCGCGGCGCGGCGGTGACGGTTGGCGTGCGGCCCGAGCATCTGCTGGTGGGCGTGGCGGCCGACGGTGTCGCCGCGCGGACGATGGCGGTCGAGTCGCTCGGCGATGCCGCGTACCTGTATGCGGAGTCGGCGGTCGCGCCGGATGGGCTGATCGCGCGGATCCCGCCGCTCGACACGTATCGCACCGGCGAGGCGCTGCACGTGCATGCGCAGGCCGAGCATTGCCACCTGTTCGACGAAGCGGGGCAGGCGTTCCGGCGGCTGAGCGTGCACGCGAAGGCGGCCTGAGGGCGCGAGCCGGTCAGAGCCGCAGGTGCTCGGCCATGTAATCGACGAACGCACGCAGCTTCGGCGTCGGATGGCGGCCTGACGGCCACAGCACGTAGAACGGCGTGCGGCTCACGATGTGTTCGGCGAGCACCGCACGCAGCGTGCCGTCGTCGAGCGCGTCGCGCACGAAGAATTCGGGCAGGCACGCGATGCCGAGCCCGCGCCGCGCGAAACACAGACGCGTCTCCGCGCTGTTGCTGACCATCGAGACCGGCACCGCCGGTAGCACGCCCGAGCGCGACGCACGCAGCGGCCAGATCTCGAGCTTGCCGCTGCTCGGGAAGCGGTAGTGCAGGCAGCGGTGCCGTGCGAGATCGGCCGGCGTGCGCGGCGTGCCGTGCCGTTCGAGATAGTCGGGCGACGCGACGAGGTGCTGGCCGAAATGGCCGAGCAGCCGCGACGACAGCCGCGAATCCGTCGGCTGGCCGGTGCGCAGCACCGCGTCGAAGCCTTCTTCGACGACGTCGACCAGGCGGTCGCTGAAATCGATGTCGAGCTCGATCTCCGGATACGCGGCCATGAAATCGGCGAGCACCGGCAGCAGCAGCGTGCCGATCGTCGGCAGGCTCACGCGCAGGCGCCCGCGCGGCGCTTCGGCGCTGTGCGTCAGTTCCTGCTCGGCCGCGTCGATCTCGGCGATCACGCGCCGGCACCGCTCCAGGAAGCGCGTGCCTTCCGCGGTCAGCGTGATGCTGCGCGTGCTGCGGTGAAACAGCCGCACGTTCAGCCGGGCCTCGAGTCGCGCGATGCGCTTGCCGATCGCGGACGCCGACAGCCCGAGCGCGCGGCCGGCCGCGACGAAACTGCGCGTTTCCGCGACCTGGACGAACACGACGAAGCCGCCAAGATTTTCCATGCAGGTTCCCGATTGCGGACATCGATGTCCGGAGTGTCCGGAACTCTAACCCGGTTTTTCTTCTTGCGCCGGCTCCCTACGATGGGCGTTCCTTCACTATTCGAGGTCACGCCATGTCATCCCTGCCTGTCACCGCCCACCGCGCAGAACCGGACGCCGCGCTGCCCGAGCGCCTCGACGCCGTGCTCGATCGCACGCTGGCCGACGCGCGCGTGGTCGGCGCGGTCGTGCTGGTCGCCCGCGACGGCGAACTGCGCTATGCGCGCGCGGCCGGCCTCGCCGATCGCGAGGCCGGCACGCCGATGCGGGAGGACACGCTGTTCCGGCTCGCGTCGGTGTCGAAGCCAGTCGTGACGGCCGCCGCGATGCGGCTGGTCGCGGCGGGGCGCATCGAACTCGACGAGCCGGTCGCGCGCTGGTTGCCCGCGTTCCGGCCGACGCTGCCCGACGGCACGCCCACCGACATCACGTTGCGTCATCTGCTGTCGCATACGGCCGGGCTCGGCTACCGCTTCCTCGAAGCCGACGCCGACGGCCCGTATGCGCGTGCCGGCGTGTCCGACGGGATGGACCGCGCGGGCCTGTCGCTCGCGGAGAACGTGCGGCGCATCGCCGGCGTGCCGCTGCGGTTCGCGCCCGGCACGTCGTGGGACTACTCGCTCGCGCTCGACGTGGTCGGCGCGCTGATCGAGGCGGTCGACGGCCGGCCGCTCGCCGAGGCCGTGGCCGCGCTCGTCACGACGCCGCTCGGGATGACGGACACCGCGTTCTTCTCGCACGACGCCGCACGCTTCGCGACGCCGTACGTCAGTACGCCGGGCGCGCCGCGCCGGATGGCCGACGACGATCTCGCGCCGGTGTACGACGGCACCGTCGGCATCCGCTTCGCACCGGCGCGCGCGTTCGACGCGGCCGCGTGGCCGTCGGGCGGCGCGGGGATGGTCGGCACCGCGCGCGACTGCATGACGCTGCTCGATACGTTGCGCACCGGCCGCGACGGCTGGCTCGAGCGCCGCTGGATCGACGAGATGTCCCGCGTGCAGCCGGGGGCGAACGACCTGCCGGCCGCGCCGGGATTCGGCTTCGGGCTCGGCTTTTCGGTGCTGCGCGATCCGGCGGCCGCGCAGTCGCCGGAGTCGGTCGGCACGTGGCGCTGGGGCGGTGCGTACGGGCATGCGTGGTTCGTCGACCGCGCGGCCGGGCTGACGGTCGTCGCGCTGACCAATACGTTGTACGAAGGGATGCACGGGCGCGTCGTCACCGACGTGCGCGATGCGGTATACGGCGTCGACGACCGGAGCGCGACATGAGCGAGTGCGTATCCGCTTCCGCCTCCGTCTCCGACCGGGCGTCCGGTCTGTCCGAACCGGTGCGCGAACGCCTGCCGGTCGCGAACCTGCTGGCGCTCGCCACCGCCGGTTTCATCACGATCCTCACCGAAGCGCTGCCGGCCGGCCTGCTCCCGTTGATGAGCGTCGACCTGCGCGTGACCGAGGCGCTGATCGGCCAGCTCGTGACCGTCTATGCGCTCGGCTCGATCGTCGCCGCGATTCCGCTCGTCGCCGCGACGCGCGCGATGCGCCGGCGCCGGCTGCTGCTCGCGGCGCTGGCCGGCTTCGTCGTGTCGAATGCGTTGACGGCCGCGTCGCCGTACTACGCGCTCACGCTCGCCGCGCGCTTCGTCGCGGGCATGTCGGCCGGGCTGCTGTGGGCGCTGCTGGCCGGCTATGCGAGCCGGATGGTCGACGTATCGCTGCGCGGCCGCGCGATCGCGGTCGCGATGCTCGGCGCGCCGGTCGCGATGTCGATCGGCATTCCGGCCGGCACCGCGCTCGGCGCGATGTTCGGCTGGCGCATCGCGTTCGCGGGCATCACGGTCGCGGCGCTCGCGCTGATCGGCTGGATCCGCTGGCGCGTGCCCGATTATCCGGGGCAGCAGGCCGGTGCGCGCGAGCCCGTGCTCGGCGTGATGACGCTGCCCGGCGTGCGGCCGGTGCTGACCGTGATGTTCGCGTACGTGCTCGCGCACAACATGCTGTACACGTACGTCGCGCCGTTCCTCGCGGGCGTGCGGATGGGCGCGCAGGTCGATGCGGTGCTGCTCGTGTTCGGCATCGCGTCGCTGGTCGGCATCGCGCTGACGGGCGCCTGGATCGGCGCCGCGCAGCGACGCCTGACGCTCGCCAGCATCGCGATGTTCGCCATCGCGGCGGCGATGCTCGGTGCCGGCTCCGGCATGGCGATCGTCTATGCGGGCGTCGCCCTGTGGGGGCTTGCGTTCGGCGGTGCGCCGACGCTGTTCCAGACGGCCACCGCGAACGCGGCGGGGGAGGCGGCCGACGTGGCGCAGTCGATGCTCGTGACGGTGTGGAACCTCGCGATCGCAGGTGGCGGCATCGCGGGCGGGATGCTGCTCGGCGCAACCGGCGCCGGTGCGATCCCGTGGGTGCTCGTCGCGCTGCTGGCGGCCGCGTGGGTCGGCGCGTGGCGTGCTCGCCGGCATGCGTTTCCGGCGCCGGGCGCGGCTTGAGCGTTCGACTGCCGCACGTCGCGCGCGGTGCGCGGCTTCGGTGTCAGGCCGCCTTCGCGTCGAGCGCGGCGCGCGCGCAGGTTTCGTCGGTGACGAGCCCCGACAGCCAGCCGCCGCGCAGCGCGGCGATCACCGCATCGCGTTTCTTCGGGCCGCCGGCGAACGCGATCGTCGGGCGCTTCGGCGGCGTGGCGAGCGCGACGCTCGTCACGCGCGCGCTCGTCGACACGGCGATCTGCGTGCCCTGCGCGTCGATCGGCACGCCGAGCAGTTCGGCTACCGCGCCGAGCGCGGTCATCTCGTCGCGCTCCTGTTCGGTGATGAAGCCGTCTTCGTAGAGCGGGCAGTGCGGGCCGATGTTGCCGATCCCGACGAACGCGACATCGGCCTTGCCCGACAGCGCCTCGACGATCCGGTACAGCCGGTGATTGCACCACTGCGCGCGCTCGGCATCGCTGTCGGCGAACAGCGGCGCGGGCAGCAGGAAGTGCTTGCTGCCGGTTTTTTCGGAGATGTACTGCGCGACGTCGTAGCGGTTCGACGAACCGTCGGCCGCGATCGCGCCGACCATCGACACGAGCCGGTGCTGCGGCCGGTCGATCTGCGCGATCTGCGCGACCGCGGCCTTCAGCGTCCGGCCGCTGCTGACCGCGATCACCATCGGCCGCGTTTCGTTCAGGTAGCGCTCCATCACCTGTGCGCCGGCGACGGCGAGCTTGCGGTCGATCGCGTCGGGCGCATCGGCGTCGACGGGCACGACCTCGCACATCGCGAGGCCGTAGCGCTTCGACAGCTGCGCGCCGAGATCGAGGCAGTCGGCGAGCTGGTGGTCGACGCGCACGCGGATCAGGTTCTTCTCGACCGCGAACGCGACGAGGCGCTGCGCGACCGGGCGCGACACCTGCAGCTTTTCCGCGATTTCGTTCTGCGTGTCGCCCGCGACGTAGTAGAGCCACGCGGCACGCGTGGCGAGATCGAGTTTTTCTGAGGACTTGGACACGATAGCGATTCGGTTCGGATCTGGGGGCCGCCCCGCGGGCCGGCCGGCGGGCCGCATGACGGCATCCACTGTACCGCATGTCGCGCATGCGGCCGACGGCCGGCATGCGTGACGTGCGGCGCTTACGCGAGCCGTGTGCGCGACGGTTCGTACAGCGGCCGCACGTGGCGGTACAGCGCGCGGAACGCATCGAGGCGTTCGCGCAGCAGCGCATGGCGGGCGGCATCCGGCGTGTATTCGGCGCGCACCGGCGGCTTGGCCAGCACCGCATGCGGATCGCCGCCGACGGCTAGCCAGCCGAGCCGCGCTGCGCCGAGCGCCGCGCCCGTTTCGCCGCCGCCGTGCTGGCGCGTGCGCACGTTCAGCGCATCGGCGATCAGCTGCGCCCAGAACGCGCTGCGCGCGCCGCCGCCGATCAGCGACAGCTGGTCGGTTTCGACGCCGGCCGCATGCAGCGCGTCGAGACCGTCGGCGAGGCCGAGCGTCACGCCTTCGAGTACCGCGTAGCCGAGATGCGCGCGCTCGGTCGCATGCGTCATCCCGAAGAACACGCCCTGCGCGTACGGGTCGTTGTGCGGCGTGCGTTCGCCGGACAGGTAAGGCAGGAACAGCGGGGCCGTCGCGAGCGCGTCGGTGTCGAGCGCCTCGACTTCGGCGAGCAGCGCGGGCTCGTCGGTGCCGGTCAGCTTGCAGACCCAGCGCAGGCAGCTCGCGGCCGACAGCACGACGCTCATCAATTGCCAGCGATCGGGAATCGCATGGCAGAACGCATGGACGGCCGATGCGGGGTTCGGCATGAAGCGATCGCCGACCACGCTCAGCACGCCCGACGTGCCGAGCGACACGAAGCCGTCGCCCGCGTGGATCGCGCCGATGCCGAGCGCGCTCGTCGCGTTGTCGCCGCCGCCGCCGGCCACCACGACCGCCTCCGACAGCCCGAGTTCGCGTGCGACGTCCGCGCGCAGCGTGCCGGACGGCGCATTGCCTTCGACGATGCGCGGCATCTGGTCACGCGTCATTCCGCACGCGGCAAGCAGCGCGTCGGACCAGTCGCGGCGCGCGACGTCGAGCCACAGCGTGCCGGCCGCATCGGACGGGTCGGACACCTTCGCGCCGGTCAGCCGGAACCGCAGGTAGTCCTTCGGCATCAGCACGCAGGCGGTCGCCGCGAACACGTCGGGTTCGTGCTTCGCGACCCACAGCAGTTTCGGCGCAGTGAAGCCCGGCATCGCGAGATTGCCGGCCAGTGCGTGGAGATCGGGCGCGCGTTCGGTGAGCAGCGCGCATTCGTCGGCGCTGCGCATGTCGTTCCACAGGATCGCGGGGCGCAGCACGCGGTCGTCGCGGCCGAGCAGCACGGCGCCGTGCATCTGGCCCGACAGGCCGATGCCGCGCACGGCTGCGAACGCTTGGGGATGCCGTTCGCGCAGGGCCGCGAGCGCGGCCAGCGTGCCTTGCCACCAGTCGTCCGGATGCTGTTCGGCCCAGCGCGGATGCGGCCGCGACACGGTGAACGGCGAGCCGGCGGTGCCGACGACCGTGCCGTCCGGGGCGAGCAGCAGCACCTTCACTTCCGAGGTGCCGAGGTCGATGCCGAGATACATGAGCGATCCGTTCCGTCAGTGGGGAGTCGCTACTTTAGCCGCGTGGCCGTGCACGTGCCAAGGCAGGTTCGCCCGGATGCGCGTCAGCGCGCCGCGAGCCAGGCATCGACCCGCGCGAGCCCGGCGCGCAGCGCCGCGAGCAGCGCCGCGTTGCCGGCGAGCGAGCCCCACAGCGCGCGGCTGGCGCACAGCGCGACGGCCGGGTCGTCGGCCCCGACGATTGCCCGCGCGGCGCCTTCGTCCATCACGCCGTCCTGGTACGCGTACGGCAGGGTGCCGCGCGCCCAGCGTTCGAGAAAGCGCAGGAACAGCGCGGGCAGCACGGCGGTGGCGACCGGTGCCGCGCCGCGTGCGAACGATTCGGCGAGCGTCGGCGCGATGAAGCCGGGGATCTTCGAGAAGCCGTCGGCCGCGACGCGCTGGTTCGTGTCGAGCACGTACGGGTTGCCGAAGCGTTCGAGCACGACGTCCCGATAGCGCGCGAGATCGAGCGGGCTCGGCGTGAGGCACGGGATCACGTCCTGCGTCACGTAGTCGTGCGCGAAGCGGCGGATCGCCGCGTCGTGCGTGCCTTCGTGGATATACGTGTGGCCCGCCAGCGTGCCGGCCCACGCGATGCAGCTGTGCGTCGCGTTGAGGATGCGGATCTTCGCTTCCTCGTACGGGTGCACGTCGTCGACGAGTTCGGCGCCGGCCAGCTCCCAGCGCGGCCGGCCGGCCGCGAAGCGGTCCTCGATCACCCACTGGATGAACGATTCGCCCATCACCGGGCAGGCGTCGTCGATGCCGGTGGCCGCCAGCACGCGCTCGCGCACGTCGGCGGTCGGGCGCGGCGTGATGCGGTCGACCATTGCGCTGGGTGTCGCGACGTTCGCATCGAACCACGCGAGCAGGTCGGCCTGCCCGCGCCGCCCGAGGAATTCGCGCATCCCCGCGCGAAAGCGCGCGCCGTTGTTGCGCAGGTTGTCGCAGCTCTGCAGCGTGAGCGAGCCCGCGCCGCGCGTCATGCGTTCGGCGAGCAGCGCCGCGAGCGCGCCGTACAGCGTCGTGCGCGCGCCTTGCAGGTCGGCCGCGAGATCGGCGTTCGCGACGTCGAGCCGGTTGTGTTCGTCGAGGTAGTAGCCGCCTTCGGTGACGGTGAACGACACGATCCGGCACGCCGGATCGGCGCCGGCGTCGATCAGCGCGGCGAGGTCGATCGACCACGGCAGCAAGCGGGTGATCGCGCGGATCGTCTCGTACGCGCGTTCGCCTTGCGGCGTGACGGTTTCGAGCGTGTAGGCGCCGTGCTGTGCGGCGAGTGCGTCCATCGTCGCGTGCATGTCGTCGCGGATGTTGCCGACGGTCAGCGACCAGCGCTCGTCGGCCGGGACGGCCGCGTTCACGCGATGCAGATACCACGCCTGGTGCGCGCGGTGAAACGAGCCTGCGCCGATGTGCAGCAGCACGGGCGTGCGGGCGGAGGGCGATGCGCTCATCCGGTGTCTCCTGTTCGTGCCTGACTTTTTCCTGTCGAATGCGACCGACGTGATCGTCGAATACGATCATTTGCTCTTTGTGTGGGCGAATGATCGTATTCGGGCGAGCGAAAGTCAAGGCGGGGAAACGGCATTTCGATGGTGCGCTGCGGCGGCGCGCGGGCAGGGCGGGAAGGCGGCGAACGGGCCGTCGGTGGGGGAAGCGTCCTGTCAGCGTCCTTCGCGCGTCAACGCGACGAGTTCCTCGAGCAGCTTGCCGGCCGGCCCCGGCAGGATGCCGTGGCGGCGCCGGAACGCGGTGAGCGTGCGCACCGCGACGACCTCGCGCACCGGCAGCGTGTCGATCGTGCCGGCGCGCTGCTCGGCGCCGTACATCGGCTCGGCCATCCAGCTCAGGAAGCCGGCATGTGCGACGAGGCTCTTCAGCGTCGTGACCGAGCGCGTCTCGACCGCGATGTCGGGCAGCGCGAGCCCGTGCGCGTCGAAGGTCGCGCGCATATGGTCGAACGGCGCGGTGCCGCGCGGCGGAATCGCCCAGCGCGCGTGCAGCGTGTCGGCGAGCGTCGGCGCGCGGCCGAGCGCGCGCAGCGGATGGTGCGGCGCCGCAACGATATGGCTGCGATCTTCCCAGCGGCACTCGGGAATCGCGACGATTTCGTCCGTGTCGGGCCCGTGCGCGGACAGCGCGAGATCGATCTCGTGCTTGTTCAGCCCTTCCGCGAGCCGATCCCACACGCCTTCGATGATCTCGACGCGCAGGTTCGGCCAGCGGTCGAGCACGCGGCCCACCGCGACCGGCAGCACGAGGCTCGCGATGCTGCCCACCGTGCCGACCTTGATCGTGCCCTTCGCGAAGCCGCGCATCGCGTCGAGCTCCTCGCGCGCGTGCTCGGCCTCGTGCTGCAGCAGCGTCGCGTGCGGCAGCAGCGCCTCGCCGAACGCGGTGAGCTGCACGCCCTTCGAGTGACGCTCGAACAGGGGCGCACCGACCTGGTCCTCGAGCCGTTTCAGGATCCGGCTCAGTGCCGGCTGCGTCACGTGCAGCGCGTCGGCGGCGCGGCCGAGGCTGCCGCACGCGACGATCGTCGTGAAGGCGCGCAATTGTCGGAGATCGAAAGTCATGCCGGAATGTAATGGCTTATCGCAAAAAATACAGTATCCGAGAATGGCTTGCGCTTCGATACTGTGGAAACCGCCAAGTCATCGAGGAGCGCCGAGCATGTCCGGCCACCTGCCCCTTTCCGCCGCATCGATCACCGTTCGCGATGCGGTGATCGACCTGCTTCGCCAGTTCGGCATCGACCGCGTGTTCGGCAATCCCGGTTCGACCGAGCTGCCGATGTTCCGCGATTTCCCGGACGATTTCCGCTACGTGCTCGGTTTGCAAGAAGCCGTCGTGGTCGGGATGGCCGACGGCCATGCGCAGGCCACGGGCAATGCGGCGGTCGTCAACCTGCATTCGGCGGCAGGCGTCGGCAACGCGATGGGCAATCTCTTCACCGCATTCAAGAACCGCACGCCGCTGATCGTCACCGCGGGCCAGCAGGCGCGCGCGATCCTGCCGTTCGACCCGTTCCTCGGCGCGACGCAGGCCGCCGAGCTGCCGAAGCCGTACGTGAAATGGAGCATCGAGCCCGCGCGCGCGCAGGACGTGCCGGCCGCGATCGCGCGTGCGTACCGCATCGCGATGCAGGAGCCGCGCGGCCCCGTGTTCGTGTCGATCCCGGTCGACGACTGGGACCAGCCGGCCGAACTGCTGCCGCGGCGCGACGTCAGCAGCGTCGTGCGGCCCGACCCGGACGCGCTCGCGCGGCTCGGCGACGCGCTCGACGCCGCGCGGC
>NZ_JAAGPP010000199.1:0-13143 GCF_017104975.1 Burkholderia sp. Ac-20344 | reverse complement strand
CGTCGGATGCCGCGCTCGCCCGCTTCGGCGTAGCGGGCGTGGCCGAGCCGTGCGCGCAGCTCGCGGCGCCGCACGGCCGGCTGCTGGGCCCCAAACTCATCCGGGACGGTGTGACGGTCGCACTCGCCGGCCCGCTCTGAACCCTTTGTTTCGCTTTCTTTCGACAGGAAGGACGTATCCGATGAAAACCGACGCCGAATCCCATCAACGGATGACCGAACGCCGCCGTGCCGGCCACGAGAAGAAGCAGGCCGCCGCCACCAATGAAAAGGGCCTGCTGATCGTCAACACCGGCAACGGCAAGGGCAAGAGCACAGCCGCGTTCGGCATGGCCGTGCGCGTGCTCGGCCACGGCATGCGGCTCGGCGTCGTGCAGTTCATCAAGGGCGCGCTGCATACGTCCGAGCGCGACTTCCTCGGCGCGGTGGCCGAATGCGACTTCGTCACGATGGGCGACGGCTATACGTGGAACACGCAGAACCGCGACGCCGACATCGCAACCGCGCGCAAAGGCTGGGACGAGGCGCGCCGGATGATCGAGAGCGGCGACTACCGGATGGTGATCCTCGACGAGCTGAACACGGTGCTGAAATACGAATACCTGCCGCTCGACGAAGTGCTCGCGACGCTGGCCGCGCGTCCCGAATCGGTGCACGTCGTCGTGACCGGGCGGCATGCGCCCGATGCGCTGATCGATGCGGCCGACCTCGTCACCGAAATGCGGCTCGTCAAGCATCCGTACAAGGAGCAAGGCGTGAAGGCGCAGCGCGGCGTGGAGTTCTGAGCATGCCGGCCTGCCCCGCGCTGTTCGTCAGCGCACCTGCGTCCGGCCAGGGCAAGACGTCGGTGACGGCCGGCCTCGCGCGGCTGCACCGCCGGCTCGGCCGGCGCGTGCGCGTGTTCAAGACCGGGCCCGATTTTCTCGATCCGATGCTGCTCGAACGCGCGAGCGGCGCGCCCGTGCATGCGCTCGACCTCGGGATGGTCGGCGAGGCCGGTTGTCGCGCGCTGCTTGCCGACGCCGCGCGCGATGCGGACCTGATCCTGATCGAAGGCGTGATGGGGCTGTTCGACGGCACACCGAGCAGCGCCGATCTCGCGGCTGCGTTCGACGTGCCGGTCGTCGCGGTGATTTCCGCGAAGGCGATGGCGCAGACGTTCGGGGCGATCGCGTTCGGGCTCGCGCGGTTTCGGCCGAGGCTGCCGTTTCACGGCGTGCTGGCGAATCGTGTCGGCTCGGCCCGGCACGCGGAACTGCTGCAACAGGCGCTGCCGGACGACCTGCGCTGGCTCGGGCACGTGCCGGCCGATGCGGGCATCGCGCTGCCGGAGCGGCATCTCGGCCTGCACCAGCCGGCCGACATCGACGATCTCGACGCGCGGCTCGACCGCGCCGCCGACGCGCTCGCGCAAACGGCGCTTGCCGAATTGCCGCCGGTTGTCGTATTCGCCGAACCGGACGCAGCAGTGCCGCTGCCGCGTGCGCTCGCCGGCAAGCGGATCGCGGTGGCGCGCGATGTGGCGTTTTCGTTCATCTATCCGGCGAATCTCGTGTTGCTCGATGTGCTCGGTGCGCAAGTACGATTCTTCTCGCCGCTCGCCGACGAACCCGTGCCGGACGATTGCGACGCGCTGTTCCTGCCGGGCGGCTATCCGGAACTGCATGCGGCAACGCTCGCGGCGAATGCCACGACCGCGCGGTCGATTCGCGCACACGCCGCGGCTGGCCGGCCGATCGTCGCGGAATGCGGGGGGATGGTGTATCTGTGCGAATCGTTGACCGATGTGGACGGCGTGGCGACGCCGATGCTCGGGCTGTTGCCGGGTCAGGCGACGATGCAGCGCCGGTTCGCGGCGCTCGGCATGCAGCAGCTCGACACGCGCATGGGGCCGATGCGCGGTCATACGTTTCATTACTCGCGGCTCGATACGCCGCTGGCGCCGGTGGCGACGGCTGCCCGGCCCGATGGGGCGCCCGGCAGCGGTGAAGCCGTTTATCGGACGGGCCCGATCGTCGCGACGTATATGCACATGTACTGGCCGTCGAATCCGGAGATGGCGGCGGCGTTATTCAGCGGGGAAGCGCTCTAGACTGATCGATGCTGCGCTCGGGTCGGGATCGCACGAGTCATACCGGGATTGCGGGCCTCATCGCAACGATCACACGCCTGCTTTGTGCGACTACAGATGTTGTTCGATGTCCGTTCGTTGATGCAGGACCCGAATCACATCGATCGTGTATTCCGTTTCGCGATAGAACACGGCGTGGGAGCCCACTGCGTACCGGAAATATCCATCGCGAACAATGCAAGTCCGACCGACCTTTTCACCGCGCGCCAGCGCTTCCATTGTTCCGATCAGATCGCGGTGGTAAAGGTCTGCCTGCTTGAGCGACCCATGCACGACCGCCCAGGGAAACGGATGTGTTTCGCGACATGAGTCACCTCCTTTTCAATGCGGCCGTCACATACCAAAGTTTGGTATTTCAGGCGCTCAGCCGCTGCGGCAACGTTGCCGATGTCCAGCCTCGCGCCGCATGCGTCGCTTCCCTGGTCACGCCAGGAACGCCTCCGCCAGCTTCACCCAGTACGACGCGCCGGTCGGCAGCGCCGCGTCGTTGAAGTCGTAGCCGGGGTTGTGCACCATACAGCCGCCCTCCCCGTCGCCGTTGCCGATGATCAGGTAGCAGCCCGGCCGCTTCTCGAGCAGGAACGCGAAATCCTCGCTGCCGGTGAGCGGCACCATCCCGTCGATCAGGTTCGCGTCGCCCACCCACTCGCGTGCGACGTTGCGCGCGAACGCGGTCATTTCCGCATCGTTGACGAGCACCGGGTAGCGGCGCTGGTAGTCGATCGTCGCGGTCGCGCCGAACACGGCCGCCTGCGCATGCACGACTTCCTTGATGCGCGTCTCGAGCAGGTCGCGTACCTCGGGCTTCAGCGCACGCACGGACAGGCGCATCTGCGCGCGATCGGGAATCACGTTCGGCGCCTCGCCCGCGTGGATCGCGCCGACCGTGACGATCGCCATGTCGAGCGGCGACACGTTGCGCGACACGATCGTCTGCAACGCAATGACGATCTGCGCGCAGACGACCACCGAATCGACCGCCTTGTGCGGTACCGCGCCGTGACCGCCACGGCCCTGCACGTCGACGATCACGGTATCCGACGACGCCATGAACGGCCCCGGCAGGAAGCCGAACTTGCCCGTCGGGAAACCCGGCATGTTGTGCATCGCGAAGATCGCGTCGCACGGGAACTGCTCGAACAGCCCTTCGTCGAGCATCTTCTTCGCGCCGCCGAGCCCTTCCTCGGCCGGCTGGAAAATCAGGTTCAGCGTGCCGGAGAAGCGGCGCTCGCGTGCAAGATGCTTCGCGGCCGCGAGCAGCATCGCGGTATGGCCGTCGTGGCCGCACGCGTGCATCTTGCCGGCGATCCTGCTCTCGTACGGCAGGCCCGTCGCCTCGTGGATCGGCAGCGCGTCCATGTCGGCGCGCAGGCCGAGGCGCTGCGTGCCATTGCCGACCTTCAGCTGCGCGACGACGCCCGTGCCGCCGAGCCCGCGATGCACCGTGTAGCCCCACGACTGCAGTTGCTCCGCGACGAGATCGCTCGTCGCGAATTCCTCGAAGCCGAGCTCGGGGTGGGCGTGGATGCGGTGCCGGATCTCGATCATTTCGTCGGCGAGGCCTGCGGGAATCACGCTGTGCGTCACGGTTCGTCTCCTGTCCTGTGGGGAATATGCAGGCAAGGATAGTCGGTTCGACGGCAACCGGGCAGCCGAAAAGTCGTCATGGTAGCAACCGGCAGTTGCCATATGGGAATGCGGTGAGCGGCAAGCGCTGGCCGGCCATCCGGACGACTGCCGCCCTGGATTCGGACGCGCGAAACTGTGCGACACCCCTCCATTTCTTGCGCGTGAGTGCTCGATGACTATCGCTATGAATTCTGAAATAGCCCATACACATCAAAAGCTTGCGAATTTATGTTCATTTTTTGACGGCTGTACATTTTTTGTGTACGCTGACAAAAAAGTGAACATGCGATTAACTTCGATGCCCGCGAACCCTTCCCTCTCACTGCCGGAACAGCACGTGCTCGACGAAGCCTGCGCCGCGTTCGAAAGCGTGACCCGGCGCTTTCGTGCGCGGCCGGTGCGCGTGCCGGCGGCCTACCGGGCGCACGCCGACGCCATGATCCGCTTCGACGTTGCCGGGCAGGCATTCGAGATGCCGGTCGCCGTCGGCCTGCGCGTCGAATCGCTGGCGGGCGCGCTCGCGGCATTGCGCCGCCGCCGCGGCGGTGCCGCGGAGCCCGGCGCACGGCCGCTGATGCTGGTCGCGCCGCATCTTTCGGCCGAACTGGCCGCCGGCCTGACCGACCAGGGCATCCCGTTTCTCGATACCGCCGGCAACGCATGCCTGATTCAGCCGGAGGCGACCGTGATGATCGCGGGCCGGCCGAAGCCCGCACGCGCATCGCGCCGACAGGCCTCGCGCGCGACGACGCCGAAGGGGCTGGCCGTGATGTTCGCGCTCGCGACACAGCCGGGCCTCGTCGCGCAACCGTACCGGGCGATCGCCGCCGCGTCGGACGTCGCGCTCGGCACGGTCAATCTCGCGATGGACGACCTGATCGCGCGCGGCCTCGTCGGGCAGCGCCGCAACGGCGAGCGCCTGATGCCCGACTGGCCGCGCTTCGTGCAGGAATGGGTCGCGCTCTACCCGAGCCGCTTGCGCGCGAAACTGCCGAGCCGCCGGTTTGCCAGCCTCGCGCCCGACTGGTGGCGCGGCTTCGATTTCGCGGCGTTCGATGCGCGGCTCGGCGGCGAGCCGGCGGCCGACCTGCTGACGCACGACCTGAAGCCGGCCGCGATCACCGTCTACACGCACGGCACCGCGTCGAACCGGCTGCTGCTCCAGGGCCGCCTGCGTCCGGACGAGCGCGGCGATGTCGAACTCGTCGAAGCGTTCTGGCCGCCGTCTGCGGCACTCGACTGGCGCGAGCAGGAAGTACCGGTCGTGCCGCCGCTGTTGATCTACGCGGATCTCGTCTCGTCCGGCGACAGTCGCAATCTCGCCATCGCCGATCGCATCCATGACCGATACCTCGCCCACCCGCCCGCTTGAAGTCGACGCACGCCGGCCAATGGAGCCTGCGGCGGTCGCGCTGCTGCAGGCCGTCAGCTCAGCCTGTGCACGTGTCGACGCGGCATTCGTCGTCGCCGGTGCGACCGCGCGCGACATCCTGATGTGGCACGTGCACGGCATCCGGCCGGTGCGCGCGACGCGCGATGTCGACGTTGCAGTGTGTGCGGTGAGCTGGCCATTTCACGAGCAGCTCATCGACGCACTCGTCGCAACCGGGCAATTCGCACGCGCGCCGAAACAGCAGCAGAAACTGCTGTTCGACAGCGGCGCACACGGTTTTCGCACGGAGCTGGATCTCGTGCCGTTCGGGCCGCTCGAAACGCCGCCGGGCGAGATCGCGTGGCCGCCCGGCGGGGAATTCGTGCTGAACGTGCTCGGGTTTCAGGAAGCGGTGGACACCGCACAGCCGGTGTCGATCGACACGCACACCGTGGTGCCGGTGGCCAGCCTGCCGGCGCTGGCGCTGCTGAAACTGCTCGCGTGGAAGGACCGGCGTGCGCGCCAGAACAGCGACGCTTACGACCTGCTGTTCCTGCTGCGGAATTTTCACGACGCCGGCAATCGCGAACGCATCTGGGATGCCGCGCCGGATCTGCTCGAACGGCACGCATTCCAGCCGGGCCTCGCCGCTGCCGCGCTGCTCGCGCGCGATGCGCAACGGATTGCTTTGCCGCAAACGCGCGACGCGATCCGCGCGCTGTTGTCCGACGAAGCGACATATGCCGCGCTCGGCCAGGATCTGCTGGCACGCGCGTTCGCGCTGTTGCCTGGTGAATTCAGCGACGACGCCGACCGGTATCTCGACGCGTTCCGCACCGCCTTTCTCGTCGATCGGCCCGCCCCGCACGCGTGATGCGCCGCTGCGGCACAGCAGCGCAATCGCGCGGATACCCAGCCGCGTTCAGGCCGCCCAGTCTTCGAGCGACAACCCGGCGACACGGCCGAACTCGCGGCTGTTGTGCGTGACGAGCACGGCGCCGGCCGCGATTGCATGGCCGGCGATCGACGCGTCGTTCGCGCCGATCGGCGTGCCACGCGCGGCAAGATCGGCACGAATCGCGGCGGTTGCATCGACGGCCGCCGTATCCCACGACAGCACGCCATCCAGCCGCGCAACAAAGGCCGTCACGAGTTCCGCATGCTTCGGCGACGCCTTCCTGCCGACCGCGCCGAACCGCATTTCGGCATAGGTCATCGCCGAGACGACGATCCGGTGTTGCGCATTGACGCATGATTGCAATCGAGACAGCACCACCGGCGGCCGCTCGCGCATGATGAACGAACAGATGTTCGTATCGAGCATGTAGAGCGTGGTCACCGGCCGGACTCCGTCGGCGCGGCGCCACCACCGGACAGGTCGAAGCGGCCGGACTCGATGACGGCCGGGCGTTCGGCGAGGAAGTCGGCGTCCGCCAGCGGTTCGCTCACGAACGAGAGCCACGTGGGCCGCACCGGCCGCAGCAGCAACGTGTCGCCCTCGCGGCGGATCTCGAGTTCCGTCACGCCCTCGAACTCCATGTCCTTCGGGATGCGGATTGCCTGGTTACGGGCGTTCTTGAAAATGGAAACGGTGCGCATGAGCCACTCCATGGGAGTACGATGCGCCCATTCTAGACATATGCTGGCATATGTCAATCTTGGGACGCGCAAACCGGATGTCGCGCCCCATGTTGTCGCGGATGTTTTTGCCATGTCGCGGGCCTGTCGTCGATGAGGAGAGCGATCCATTCTTCACGACGCAGGCCGCGCGGTCCATATCCCGGACGGCCGATGCCGGCGGGCCACGGCGCCGCGCGCAACGTCGCGCCGCACCGCGCACCCGCGCCGTCACGGCAACCGGAAAGTGTCGAAGAATGTATCGCGCTCGATCACGGTGAGCGCCGCGCGCTTGTGCGGGAAGTCGAATTCCTTCAGCGTGTAGAACCCGAGCCGGTGCATGTACGCGATGTGCCGCACGTGATCGACGCGCGGCTCGCCGACGAGCCGCTGCGTGCGCGGCTCGTCGACGAACATGTAGTGCAGCACCCCGCTCCACCATGCATGCAGCTTGCCGGCACTCTGGAAGCGCGAATCGCCGATCAGCAGGTGCAGCCCGCGGTCGTAGTCGTGCGCGTCGTAGAACGGCGCGAGACGGTCCTCCTTCGCCCAGTAGAACTCGAAATAGCCGAACGGCGTGTCGTCGAAATAGCCGATCATCGGGTGCATGTGCGGATCGGCGAGCCGCTCGGCGAGATACGCCGCGTGCTCGTCGCGCGTACCGCGCTGGTCCCAGAAATGCGCGACGCGATCGAGGTTCATCCAGCCGCTGAACAGGTCCGCGTGCGCGTCGACGTCGACGGTGCGCAGGCTGAACGTCATCCCGACCTGCGGCATGGTGCGTGCATAGATCTCGCCGGCCGGCGACGGCGGCCGCACCGGGTGCCGATGACCGTTCGTGATCGCATGGCGCAGCGGCATCCCGCCCGAAGCAGGCGCCTTCAGCCACGGCCGCGGGTTCTGCCAGAACGTCGCGCGCGACACGGTGAGGCGCAGCGTATCGCCGGCGACCTGCGCGCCGTCGATCACGCCCTCGCGCACCGCGCGCGCGACGTACGACGCAACGGCCGCCGCATCGGCGCCGCCGAGCGGCACCGCGATCGTCGCCGCGTCGTAGCGCGTGTCGGTGTTGAAGAGCGCGACGAACGCCGCAAGCAGTTCCTCCGGCGAATCGTCGGGCCGCCACGCGTCGAGCGTGTGCTCGGCGATTGCCATCGCCTGCCCGTGTGCGGCGCCGTCGAGCGCCGCGGCCACTTCCCCTTCGACGGCGTCCGCGGCGCCGGCCGGTTTCGTCAGCGTGTCTTCCATCACAGTGCTCCCGCGTCGTGGCGGTCGGCGAGGACGTGCAGCCCCCGCTCGAGCGCCGGAAACAGGCTGCGCTGGAAGTTGTTCCAGCGCAGTTCGAGAATCGTGTCGTCCGGCGCGATCGACGTGTCGAGCACGTCGCAGATCACCTCGCCGGAATCGATGCCGTTGTCGACATAGTGGAACGACGCGCCCGTCATCAGCACGGGCTCGACCGGCGACGTCGCGCCGCTCGCCCAGTCGACCCGCTCGCCGCGCGCGCCGTGCAGCGCATCGAGCGTCGCCCACGCGCCGCGCCGCTGGTATGGCGAACCGTCGGCCGTGATGCCCGGGTGGATGTTGGCGATGCGCCGGTGAAAGCGCGCGCCGGGCCGCACGAGTTCGTCGAGGATCACGAGCAGCCCGTCGAGCACGACGACGTCGGCTTCGAGTTCGAGCAGGCGCTCGAGCAGGCGGCGCTCGAACGCCTGCTTGCCAGCCACGCGCTCGCGCGCGCCGCGCGGCAGCCGCCGGTACGTCGACGCAATCGTGCAGAACAGTTCGTCGACCGGCCGGCCCTGCACCGCCAACCCTTCCGGCAGGATCCACGGGCGGCCCGGCGTGCGGGCAAAGCCGTAGTCGGCGACTTTCGCGCGGTCGGCCGGCGAACCGTCGTCATCGTCGACGATCACGCCCCTGAGCGTGTAGCGCTCGCCGAGCGGCGAGTCGTTCAGGCGTTCGACGAGGAATTCGAGCGGCGCCTTCATGTAGCGCGTGCCGCCCTGATAAGCGACCGGTTGCCCGGCACGATCGGCCGCGCCGTTGCGCAGCGACTGGATGTAGACGAGATTTTTCTTCGGCATGGATGCGTCGTGGAAAAGCGGACGAAGGCGCCGCGGCCGGCCCGCGCCGGCCACGAAGGCCGGCCGGCGGGCCGCGGCGCGCGTCGTCACCAGTTGTATTTCGCGGTCGCGATCACGGTGCGGTCGGTGCCGAACACGCAGACGTTCGCCGACTGGCAACCGCTGATGTAGTGGCGGTTGAACAGGTTCGTCCCGTTCACCGCGAAGCGCCAGTTCCGCGTGTCGTAATGCACGCCCGCGTCGAACAGCGTGACGCTCGATACCGTCAGCGAGTTGTCGGCCGCACCGGCCGACGCGCTCTGGTAGCGAACGCCGCCGCCGAGGCCGAAGCCCGCGAGCGGCCCCGTATGCCAGGTCCAGTCGGTCCACAGCGACGCCATCTGGCGCGGACGCGGAATGTCGACCGGCCAGTTGTTCAGCGTGTTGTCGTTCGCCTTGATGACCTTCACATCCTGGTAGACATACGACGCGATCAGCGACAGGTTCGGCGTGAGCTTGCCGGTCGCGCTCAGCTCGATGCCGCGCGAACGCACTTCGCCGGTCTGCACCGACTTCGTGCCGGTCTCGTCCTGGCTCGGCAGCGCCGGCGTGATCCCGTTGGTCTGGTTGATCTGGTAGATCGCCGCGTTCAGCATCAGGTTCTTGCCGGGCGGCTGCCAGCGCAGGCCGGCTTCGATCTGCTTGCCGCGCGTCGGCTGCGGCAGCCCGCCGCCGAGCAGGTTCACGCCGATCAACGGGTTGAACGACGTCGCGTAGCTGATGTACGGCGACAGCCCGTAATCGCCCTGGTACGTGAGGCCGACGCGGCCGGTGAACGCCGTCACATCGGCCTTCGTCGACGTGCCGGCCGCGCGATCGTCCTGCCGCATGTTGACCCAGTCCTCGCGGCCGCCGAGCGTCAGCGTCCAGCGGTTCCACTTGATCTGGTCCTGCGCGTACAGGCCGAACGTGTTCATCGTCGTGTACGTGTTCGTGCGATACGTGGTGTTCGGATCGGAGAACACGGCCGTGGTCACGGGCGTATAGACGGGGTTGTAAATGTTCAGCGGCGGCGCGGCAGCGAGCCATTCGCTGTCGGTCGCGGTCTGGCGGTTGTACTGGAATCCGAGCAGCAGCGTGTGCTGGAGCGGGCCCGTGGCAAAGCGCCCCTCGACGTTGTTGTCGATGTCGAAGCGGCTGTAGTTCATCTGGAACACACCGGCCCAGCGCGACACATCGGTCGTGCTGCCGTCGACGAAGCCGTTGCCGAACACCGACCCGTTGTCGAGCGACAGGTGCATCAGGCGCGTGTTCTGGCGGAACGTCCACGCCGGCGTCAGGTTCCGCTCGAACTGATAGCCGACCGACCACTGCTTCTTGCGGTAGTAGTTGAAGTTCGGGTCGCCTTCGTAGACGTCCTTGTTGATCTGCCCGTTCGGGTTCGGCAGCACCGTACCCTGCGCCGGCAGGAAGTTCGACGAGATGTCGCCCCAGTCCTGCAGATAGGTGGCCGACAGCGTCAGCGACGTATCCGCGTTCGGGCGCCAGCGGAACGACGGCGCGAGCGCGACGCGCTGGTCGTTGTTCGGGCCGGTCAGCGCGTTGCCGTCGCGCGCGACGCCGACGAACCGGTATGCATACTTGCCGTCCGGGTCGAGCTTGTCGCCGACGTCGATCATGAACTGCTTGCGCGCATAGTTGCCGATCTGCACACCGGCTTCGCGCACGCGCTCGCCGTCGGCGAGCTTGGTCTGCACGTCGACGATCGCGCCCGGGTCGCCCGCGCCGTACAGCACCGAGGTCGGCCCGCGCAGCACGGTGATGCTGTCGATCATGTACGGATCGACGCGCCAGCTCGCGAGGTTGATCGTGTTCGGCACCTGCAGCCCGTTCACGTACGCGGTCGGCGTGAAGCCGCGCAGCGCCGCGTACCAGTCGGAACGGTTGTCCGAGCCATACGACGAGAAACCCGGCACGTAGCGCAGTGCCGCATTCACGTCGGTCGCGCCGGTCATCTCGATCTGCTCCGCGGTGACGACGTTGATCGTCTGCGGGATCTCGTTGATCGACGTATTGGTCTTCGTGCCGGTCCGGCTGCGCTTCGCGACGAGCCCGACCGTGCCGTCCCCTTCCGAGGCCGCGTTGACGTTGATCGTCGGCAGCGTGCCGGTCGACGCACTGGCCGACGCACCGTTCTGCGCACTGCTGGCCGGCGCCGCGGCGCCCGCGTTCACGGCCGGCGCCGTCTGCGCATATACCTGCCCTGCCGCCGCGCCGAACGCCACGCTCGCCGCGGCTGCGATCGCACGCAAACGCGTGCCTGTTGCCCACTCCATCTTTCTCTGCTCCACTTTTTTCATGCGGTCTCCGACCGCGCCTTTGTCAAAGAGCGAAAGCCATCCGGCTCGCGCTCGCCCCGTTTTCCTGTCGTTTTTCCTGTGATGCCCGGGCCGCGCCTTCGTCATGGGCGGGCGCGATCCCGTCTTCGAGCGACGCGCAGATTTCGTCCGCGCGGCGCGCCAGTACCGACAGCAGCGTGTCGGACAGGCCGTGGCTGTCTTCGCAGCAGCCTTGCAGGTAGATGCGCGGCACGAAGTGCTCGGGCGTCGCGAGCAGGTAGTCGCGCGCGACGTCGCCGCGTGCAAGCGCATCGCCCAGGTGCGGCGCGAGCCCTTCGAGCAGCGCCGAATGCGTATCGCGGCGGTAGCCGGTCGCCAGCACGAGCGCGTCGAAGCGCTCGACGCGCGTGGCGCCGCTCATCCGGTCGCGCAGCGTCAGCTCGATGCGGCCGTCGGCGGTGCGCACCGCGGCCTCGATTGCGCTGTTCGCGAGCAGCGCATGACGCGGCGTGCCGTCGATGCGCTGCAGGTACAGCATTTCGTAGATCTGTTCGATCAGCGGCCGGTCGACCACCGCGTAGTTCGTGTCGCGATAGCGCTCGAGCAGCGCGCGGCGCGCGTCGTGCGGCTGCGCATAGACGACATCGGTGAATTCGGGGCTGAAGATCTCGTTGACGAACGGGCTGTCGTCGGCCGGCTTCAGTGCGCCTGCACGCATCACGAGGCTCGCGTCGACATGCGGGAAGCGGCGCGCGAGATCGATGAACACTTCGGCCGCGCTCTGCCCCGCGCCGATCACCGCGACGCGGCGGCGCTCGCCGTCCGGCGACGCGACGAGCCGGTCGATGTCGGTCAGGTACGACGACGAGTGGATCACGCGATCGCGGCCGAGCGCGGCGAACGCGTCCGGAATCGCCGGCGTGCCGCCGACGCCGACCGACAGCGCGCGCGTGACGCGCTGGCGCTCGTGACCGGCGGCGTCGCGCGACAGCACGCGCAGCGCGTCGATCCGCGCGCCGTCGCCACGCACGGGCTCGATCGCCAGCACGGTCTCGCTGTAATGGACGTGCTCGTCGAACGCCTCGGCGACCCAGCTCAGGTAGTCGTGGAATTCGACGCGGGTCGGATAGAAGTTCTTCAGGTTGACGAATTCGTTCAGCCGGCCGCGTTCGAACAGGTAGTTGATGAACGTGTAGCGGCTTTTCGGATCGCGCATCGTGACGAGATCCTTCAAAAACGAGATCTGCATCCGGCAGTCGTCGAGCAGCATCCCGCGATGCCAGCCGAATTCAGGCTGGCGCTCGACGAAGCAATGGGCGAACGGGCGCGTCGCGCGCCGTTCTTCGAGGCGGATGGCCAGCGCCAGATTCGACGGCCCGAAGCCGACGCCGATCAGGTCGAATACGGTTTCTCTCTGCATGTCTCAGTTCCCTTGTCGGTGAATCCGGCGCGTCAGACGTGGCGGCCGGAGAAGAACGTCTCGCGCAGCGTGCGCATCCACAGCGGCTGCGCGTCGGCCAGCGCGAGACGGCGCTGCCGCGCGAAGCCATGCCGCGCGAGATGATCGGCAACCCGCGCGTGGCCGGCCGGAACGGCACAGCCGACCGCTTCGGTACGCGGGTCGTCGAGAAACAGGTAATGAACGACGGACGGCAGCCAGCCCGCCACGCAATGCGGGCCGCGCCAGCGCGACTCGCCGACCAGCATCCGCAGCCCGCGGTCGTAGTCGCGCGCCGCGACGTGCGGCGCGAGCGCGTCTTCCTTCAGCCAGTACGCTTCGAAATACGCGAACGGTTCGTCGTCGAAGCAGCCGACGAGCGGCATCACGTGCGGATCGGCATCGGGCGCGGCCCCTTGCACACCGTCCGCGCCGGGCGGCACGCCCGGCCAGCCGTCGCGCACGCGCGGCTCATCGAACCAGCGCGCAACGCGCTTGGCATCCTCGGCCGGCTGCCAGCCGCGCAGCGTGAAGCGCACGCCGAGCGCCGGG
>NZ_JAAGPP010000198.1:0-239 GCF_017104975.1 Burkholderia sp. Ac-20344 | reverse complement strand
GGGTACGAGTAGCAGAGGAGAACGATAGATTTGGTGGCACATACAGAATAGGTATGTATTAGGTGGAGAGTATAATATACAGTAATTGGTGCTGGTACTGGGAATGATCTACGTGGTGGACTTATATATACTACGAGATATCAAGATTGTGATCAAGATAGTAATAGAACTGTATGGTGCTTTTTATATAGGACACATAAAATATGTAAGATAGGTTGTTGAGATAGTTTTTTTTTTTC